>NZ_JBJHZX010000036.1:0-43312 GCF_045310515.1 Candidatus Clostridium eludens
GTCATTTGGCAATAATAAGTTATTCATTGGTAATATAAACATTGCTAAATAAAAAGGTATTGTAATAAAAACAAATAATGAAGTTATAATAGCTCTTCCTTTATAATTTTTTCTTTGAAATACATCTCCAAGGTATCCAAAAAATCCCGAAGTCAAACCACCTATTTGAAACAAGGCAAAGATATATCCTGCAGCAATAGTTGCTGTTTTTATACTGTAATGTTCATGTTGGATTTTAGAAATATATAATGTTGGAAGCCATATTAAACTTCCAGTTGTAATATTCATAAAAAATCCCTGAAAAAACAGTAAAACATTACTGCTCTTGGAGGCTATTTCATATAAATGATTAAATTCAATGTTGTAATTATATTCATACCCTTTTTTAATAAGCTCTTTTAATTCAGGTTCTGATTCCCCTAATTCAGGTTCTTTTATAAAAAAATATAAAACAATTAATAAAAGCCCTACTATACTGACAATTTCAAAGGGTCTTCTCCAATCTGTGGCGGCAGCAATAAGTGAAGCCATTAGTGATCCTGCTATTCCGCCAAAGCCTTGTGACATTCCCCAAAGGCTTAGAAGCATTCCTCTAAATTTATATGGAATATAATCAGTTAACACACTGAATCCAATTGACGCTATGCACCCCAATCCTATGCCAGTAAATATCTGAAAAATAAGAAGCTGAACATAAGTACTGCTGTGGGATGTTAAAAATACTGATACCGACCAAAAAATAGTTCCTGTGATGACAAGTTTCTTCCGATTAAATTTACCAGACAGATAGCCCCAGTAAATTGATGAAATGGAAGTTACTAATATATTAATAGCCGAAACAATGCCCAAGGCAGATAAGGGTACCTTCAAATCTGCTGCTATAGAGGAAAAAAGTGGTGGAAACAACCCTATAATAATATTATCAAAAGCCGCCAGTGCCACAAAAACAAATATAGTATAAATTATCTTTATATTGCCATTATTCATAACGTTTATAACTCCATAATTATCGTCTTTGTTTATTTAATCTCACTTTAACTTTAGTTCACATATATATTTATAATACCCCTTTAAGTTTAAAGTACATATGTTAAATTTTGTTTTCAATTAATTTATTATACAGTTAATTTATTGTTAATACAATTACATATCCATCCATTACATGTAAAAAAAGTCAAGTTGCAACAAAATCTGATTCCTCGTTAATTAATTTATATCTCTTTCTTGCCGCACCTGTCATACAATCGTATAATTGTATGACAGACGGCTTATTACTTCCAGGAACCAAGTTATCTCCACAAAGAGAACTAGCTGATTATTTGGCTAGGGCTATGGTTTCTAATTTTTTTACAATTCTTTACTTTTTGATAACATATAAGATGTTTATATTATTAAACATTAATGATAAACTACATTTAATAAGTTGATTTTACGAGCCAGAAGCCAGCGGTCACAGCACCAAAAGTTAAGGTGTATAAGTCAGAACCCAGGAGCCAGAGCCGAATCAACTTATTTTATCAAGTAATTCTTAGGCTCACGGAGAGTTTGTCTATGAGAACTGCTTTTCTTCTCATAAAAAATACTGGCATTTTTTAATACGCCAGTATTTTTTTAATACGAGATTAAATTATTATTTATAATAAATTTCACAAATTCAAATTGATAAATATCATCTATGTCTATAGATGATATTTTATCCATTATATATGGATAACTTTTTTCTCTATAAAAGCTCTTATATTTTAAAAAATAATCTGTTTTACATATATAAATAGCTCCGTTTATTCTATATTCCTTCTCCATATCTTGTCTTCTCATTTTCTTGTTGTCATCAAAAAGAAAATCTAAACGCATATTTGAATCTAAAACTATATTAATATTTGATGGATGATCTACTTCACATATACTTACTATTGAATTTGCATCATAATTTAATAACTTGTCTACACTTTCCAATATATGCTTTCCATTTCTAAGAGGCGATGTAGGCTGCAGTAGAACAATATAATCATATGAATTCCCCATTTTTTTTATTTCATTTAATACATGTAAAATGACATCATGATTTGATGCAGTATCTGTAGACAGCTCATCAGGCCTCAAAAATGGAACTGAGGCTCCATAATTTTCCGCTATTTTTGCATATTTTTCAGAATCAGTAGATACAATTATACCGTCAAAGATTTTAGATTTTATACATGCATCTATAGTATACACCATTAAGGGTTTGTTATTTATTTCTTTTATATTTTTATCAATTATACCCTTGGATCCGCTTCTTGCAGGTATTATAGCTAAAAAACTTTTATTCATATACATTGCCTATCTCCTTAATCCATAAGTGACTTTTAAATCAAACATTTAATTTTTCTATCATACTTTTCATTTCTCTAAATTCTCCCATATCCAGCCAATCATTATCAGTTACGGGGTATATTCCCACCTTTTCGCCCTTTGATAAACAAATATTTATTAAATCTGTCATATTAAAATATATATCTTTAGGGATATATTTTAATACATCTGCTTCTAATACATACATACCTGTATTAATTAAAAATTCATAATTGGGTTTTTCATTAATGGATTCTATCTCTCCTTTTTCATTTAAATTGAAAACTCCATATGGAATTACATAGTTTTTTAGAACTGTAATTACTGTTAACTTATTATTATGGTTTTTGTGATATTCTAAAATTTTAGAATAATTGGTGTTAACTAGTATATCACAATTACTTACAAAAAAGGTATCAACTATATTGTCACTTAATAAACTCAATCCCCCCGCAGTACCAAGAGGTTTTTTTTCTTCTAAAAATAATATTTTATATGATAATTTTTGATTAAAATATGCTTTTATTATTTCCTTTTTATAATTAACAGTAATATAAAAATTTTTAAATTTAAACTCCAAAAATTTGTTTATTACCCTCTCTATTATAGGTATATCTCCAATGGGGATAAGTGCCTTTGGAATAATCTTTGTATATGGATGGAGCCTTGTACCTTTTCCCCCAGCCATTATAACAACTGATATATCCTTGGTATTGCTATAATTAAATTTATCATCATATAAATCATCCCAAAATATCATATCTACCACTTCATTGTATTCATTTACCAAAGGCAGACTTTCAATACGGTACTTTTTCATTAATTCATTTGCTCTATTTCCATTCTTTATATTTAAATATATAGGATGTATATTCATTATATTTTCTACTAAAGACGATAAATCTCCGCTTTTTACGATCCACCTTCTTATATCTCCATCTGTAACTACACCTATTAATTTATTATTTTCTACTACAATAAGAATCTTTTTTGCAGTTTTATTTAACTTTTCAATTGCCTGTCGTATTGATATTTTTTTATCTATAAAAAGATTTTGAATATCCATAAGAACACTCCCTAATTTATTCAGCTTTTTCTAGTATGCTTATGATATATTCTATGCTTTCTCTTTTTAAGTTGGTACTGCATGGTATATTCAATACTCTATTGTAATATTTAATGGCTTTTTCAATTTTATATGCTTGATTTTTTATATATGGTCTTTGGGTGTGTATTAGTTTCCAAATAGGTCTTGTTTGGATTTGATTTTTTAAAAGGTATTTTAGCAGTTCATCTCTATCCAAGCTGCTATTATCTATATATAAGGAATAAAACCAATGATTGTTTCTTGCATTATTATTAAACTCCAGAAGTGTTAATCCTTCTATATTACTTATCCTTGACTTATACAATTTATAATTTTTAATTTTTATTTCAATAAATTCTTCTAATCTTTCAAGTTGTGCTACTCCGAGTGCTGCTTGTAAATTAGTCATTCTGTAATTGTATCCTATATGATGATGTACATAATATAATTCATCATCCTTAGCTTGAGTTGACAAATACTTAGCCTTTTTTATGTCCCCAGAGGATTTTCCAATTAAAATTCCTCCTCCTCCGGTTGTTATTATTTTATTCCCATTAAATGAATAGGCTCCAAAATCACCTATGGTACCTGCAAATTTCCCTTTATATTTTCCACTGGTATAATAGGTTCCTAAAGCTTCAGTAGCATCTTCTATTAATTTTATTTTGTATTTGTCTGTTAACTCTTTTATTTTTTCAACATTAGCCATATTTCCAAACACATGAACTACTATTAATGCTTTAATATACCTGTTAGTATTTTTATTTTTTAATCCGTTGTCAGTCATGATGCATTCATTTTCAAAGAATTCTTCAAGTTTGCCGCAATCCATATTTAAACTAGTATCACAATCCATAAATATAGGTTCTGCTCCTAAATATTTAACTGGATTAACTGCCGCTATAAATGTAACAGTTGGCACTATAACCTCGTTATTTATACTAACTCCAGATAACCTTAATGCTAAATGAATTGCTGCTGTGCCACTTTGACATGCAGCAGCATTATCTACATTTAGGTATTTTTTTATATCATTTTCAAATCTACTTACATAGCTGCCTGATGTAGAAACCCATTCACTTCCTATAGCATCTACCACATATTTTTCTTCATTACCTTTTAAATTTGGTACAGATAAGGGTATCATAATTATCTTCCTCTCATAATCTTAAAGTTCACTACCTAAAAGCTATTTTTATTCTATTCTCTCTCTTAATAACATAAATGCCTCAGCATTTTTATAACCTGAAGCTCCTCCTCTAAATACCGAAAGCCCTTTTACTACATCCGCAGATCTTGGAAAAGGTGCTCTTCCTATTTCGCTTTTAAATATGTTCATAATCTTCAGCTTTTTATCTAAAAACCCTTCTATATTTATGAATACATTAGGTTTAAAACTATCTATAGAATTATTTATTCCAAATTCAGTTTCCGATAATGTTTCATAAACATATACCTTTTTAACTGTATTATACCTAAACCACTTAGTACAAGACATTGCAGCCTCCGAAACAATTCTATGATCGCTATGTATATCTCCATAATTAGGGATGTACAAAACTTCACATTTTGTTTCAATAATACATTTAGATATTTTATCCACTAAATCCTTAAAAGGTACTTTGTCTAATTCTGTAGTAGAAAATCCTAATCTAAATACCTTTGCAAATTTATATTCATTAGCTGCTTTTTCGATTTCTAATTCTCTGCTATTTATTCTTTCCTTAGAAAATCCTAACTCCTCTGTCATTGAAGTTACTATAACCCAATAAACCCTGTGACCCCCTTTTACATACTTTAATATAGCTCCCCCACAACCAAAGGTTTCATCATCTGCATGTGGTGCTATAATCAATATATTACTCATTATCAACCTCCAAACAATGGATCCTCCCATTTAACTACATAAGATTTTAAATCTAAGCTTCTCATTAAGCTTATAATCTTCTCAACTGAATTTCCGCTGCCATAGGGTGACTGTACTTTATCCAATAAAAGTTTAAATTCTTTAGTTAAAACTGTTTCTATTCCTTTTACTATATTACTCACTCCTTGATGAACAAAAACCACATTTTCTGCACATAATCTTCCTTTTTGTCTATTTCCAACATTAACTGCACCTAATTTTAATGTTGGTGCCTCATATAACCCGGCACTAGAATTTCCAATCATAAACATGCTATTCCTTAATAAATTTATAAATAAAGTTCTAGAGATATTTTTATAGAATTTAAAATTTTCGTTATTATAGTATTTTTTTATTACTTCTATAATCTTCTTGTTTCCGCTATCCACATTTGGATAACTGACAAATGCATTTATGGACTTTTTTTCCAAGGCAACTAAAATTTCTTCAAAATATTGACCTGCTCTATCTTCTTCACCTGCCAGGGGGTAAAACATCATAACTGCGTAATTGTTCCAATGGGGCTTACCTAAAGCATGAACAATTTCTTTTTTGCTTATATATTCAGTGGAAATAAATTTATCTAAAGCTGGACTTCCAACATTAAATATTCTATTTTTATTTTCTCCAATCTTTATTAATCTTTGCTTTGATTCTTCGTTACTGACAAAATGAAGAGATGATAATTTGGATGTTGCATGTCTCACTGGATTATCAATATTCCCATCCAGAGCATGATCTCCGCTAAAAAAATGTATGGTTGGAATTCTAAGATATGTGCCTATTAATCCTCCAACAACCACTTCTTCTCTATCTCCAGCATATAAAATGACATCTGGCTTATATGCTGCCACTGTATGAATACAATCCTGCAGTAATATGGATAGCGATTTAATTCTAGAAGTCCTAGAATTAGAATCAATAAGATTTTCAATTTGTGCCATTATGGGTATTCCATCTTCTATTATATTATTTAATGTATATCCATAAGTTTCTGATAAATGTGCACCTGATACTATAAGCTTAATTTCAAAATCATTTGCTTCATTTAATTTTTTATATAAAAGACTCATCAGATCGTAATCTGACCTAATTCCAGTAAAGGCTAAAATTTTCTTAATACACATCCGAATCTCCCATCTGTATATTCCAATTATTATAAATACTTAAATCAGTGGATCCCTCTTTAAAATCTTTAACTCCAAAATAAGAAATGGGTTCACAATTAACAAATCCAATTCTTTCAGCCATTTCATGTACATTATCATTCAACTGACACCACATATTGATATATTTAAAATTATTATCTTTCCCTTTTTTAATAACCCATTCTAATATTTCTTTTGTATAACAATCATCTAATGAATTGATTTCTACTATATCAACTTCATAATTATTAAACTTCTTAGTAATTATTGATGAAACTACAGTTTGTCCTTGAACTACTACATAATTATCATATTTATTAATTGGATTATCTCTAAATCTCCATTTTAAATAATCTAAATCCTTATATATTTTTATTTTATTATTATTATTGTTATTAATAAGCCTAGAATAATCTAATAAAAATTTTTTATCATTAATAATGTTAAAATTTTTATAATTGTTTAAATTACCTATTTTAAATAAATTTAATTTCATAGTGGGAATTTCATATATGTTTCTCCAATTCAATTTATTCACAAAGATGAAATGAGAATTATTATTAGGAAATCCAATTACTGCTTTGTAACCACTTTCATCCATTCTTTCATATAATCTATTGGCTAATTTAGGGAATAATCCTCTTCCTTTAAAATTTGGATGGGTCATTGTAGTCATAGATAATGCAGCCTTTTCTATATTTCCATTAATAAAAATTTTACAGGGTGATACAGAATAATTTGCTATTATCTTATTGTTTTCAAGTGCAGCGTTAACCAGTATATCTTCCATGGGATTATCTATATATCTCCATGTTAAGAATCCTTCAGGCATTTCTCTATTGAAACAACTCCTAAACAACC
The DNA here is from genome assembly GCF_045310515.1 of Candidatus Clostridium eludens. Taxonomy (NCBI): domain Bacteria; kingdom Bacillati; phylum Bacillota; class Clostridia; order Eubacteriales; family Clostridiaceae; genus Clostridium; species Candidatus Clostridium eludens. The sequence continues at coordinate 7,337 of NZ_JBJHZX010000036.1, forward strand.
TTTGAAATTCTGATATTCTTCTCAAATACTCATTTTTATCTATAAATTTAAATTCCACTAAATTCCCCTACCTTATAAATCTATAAGCTCATCTTTTTTAAAATCCTTTTTTGCTTTTTTCCCAATAACATAATTCCAATTCCTGGGTGATATACCTGTCCCAGGCCTTTTTACGCATACATTTTCTTCAGTAAATGCTTCTTTAGATTTTATGAAAACTTTAGCCACCAAACTTTTCCTTGCCACCGCTCTATTTATTTTTTCCGAAGGGGTTTGAACTTTTATTCCATCTCCAAGGGCTCTTTCTATATTTCTCAGTGCCTTAACCATGTTATTAAGTTCAAAAGGTTCTAAACTAGCCTTATGATCTGGACCATTCATGTTTTTATTTAATGTAAAATGTTTTTCTATAACTTTGGCACCTAAGGCTGCAGCTGCTATAGCTACCTCTATTCCCTGGGTATGATCTGAATATCCAATTGGCACTTTAAATGCATTTTCTATAGTTTTCATAGCAAGCAGATTCACTTCTTCCATTTTAGTTGGGTAATCAGTATTACAGTGAAGTACAACAATATCTTTTGTGCCATTTTCTTTTAAGATATTTAGTGAAAATTCTATATCTGATAAATTACTCATACCAGTTGATAATATAACTTTCTTTTTCAACTTTGCTATCTTTATCAGGTATGGAACATTATCTATTTCGCTAGAAGGTATTTTAAAAATTGTCATTCCTATACTATTTAAAAAATCAATGCTTTCTAAATCAAATGGTGATGATAAAAACATTATTTTTTTCATGTCACAATAATTCTTTAATTCTATATATTCTCTATAACTTAACTCTAACTTCTCCAACATTTGTAATTGCGAAATTTCTTCACCTAAATTATTAATTTGATAGTTAGCTTGTTTTGCATCTCTCGTTACTAGAGTAGATGCTTTAAAGGTCTGAAATTTTATTGCATCCACTCCTGCAATTACTGCTTTATCAACCATTTTTTTTGCTGTATTTAAATCTCCATTATGGTTAACTCCAGCTTCGGCAATTATAAAAATATTACTCATAACATTCCACCTCCCGACCTGGATTACCATAAATCTTAATTCCATCTTTAACATTTTCAACAATAACAGAACCCGCCCCTATAAGTACATTGTTCCCCACGTTAACATTTTGGATAATTGTAGCATTAGTTCCCACATGTGTCCCTTGCCCAATTGAAACTCCCCCACTTAATGCTGCTCCAGGCGCTAAATGAACAAATTCATTTATTTTACAATCATGTTCCACTATGCTTCCTGAATTTATAATGCACTGCTTTTTTATTAAGGCATTAGCATTAACAATTGCTCCTTTTCCTATGAATACACCTTCTTCAACCTTTGCGCTACAGGATACTATAGCTGTTTTATCAATTATGGTGGGAAAATTATATCCTATACTTTTTAATAAATTATAAACTTTCATTCTAATTTTAGGATATCCAATGGAGCCAATTCCAATAAATGCATTTTTTATGCCAGATTCATACAGCCAATTAAGGTCTTCATCGCACCACACTTTATCTATATTTAATTCACTATCCTTCTTATATTTTTTATCAACAATTCCTACAATCTGAAAATTGTTTAACCCATTTATAGAATCAATAATACTTCTACAGTGGCCCCCTGCGCCAATTAATATTATTTTTTCCATAAACTTTCCTCCCAATTATTGCTTAATTTAACAATATGATAAAAAACTTATCTAATCTAATTAAATATTATATATATCTGTTTTATATTTTTCTAAATTTTTCTCTACCTTAAACCACTCAACGGTTTCTTTTATGCCTTCTTCAAAGGTGAATTTTGGAGCCCATGCTGTTAACCTTTTAATCTTTTCATTTGATCCTAATAATCTATTTACCTCACTTTTTTCAGGTCTAATTCTTTCTGTCTCACATACAATTTTAACTTTTGAATTTAACTGTTTTATAAGTTCTGCTGTAAGATCTTTTATAGATATTTCTTTTTGAGAGGCTATATTTATTACTTCTCCTACTGTTTTATTACTTTTAGCAATTGCAATAAAGCCATTTACAGTATCTTTTACATAATTAAAATCTCTTGTTGGACTTAATGAACCTAATTTTATTTCTTCTTTTTGTGATAATAATTGAGTTATTATTGTGGGTATTATAGCTCTTGCTGATTGTCTTGGACCATAAGTATTAAAAGGTCTTACTATTGTTATAGGTAAAGAAAAGCTCCTATAGAAAGATTCTGCTAATTTATCTGCTGCTATCTTAGTAGCTGAATATGGTGATTGTGCCTGGTAGGGATGTTCTTCGGTTATTGGCACAAATTTAGCACTGCCATAAACCTCTGAAGTAGAGGTTATAATAACTCTCTTTGTGTTTAATTCTTTAGATGCTTGAAGCACATTTAATGTACCTTTTATGTTGGTATCTACATAAGAATCCGGTGAGTGATAACTAAAGGGAATTGCTATTAGTGCTGCAAGGTGATAAACCTCCTCTATATTTTTCATAGCTTCTCTTACTCCATTTGGATCTCTTATATCACCACTAAATATTTCTATTTCCTTTAGCATATGTTTTGACAATGTATCTAACCATCCCCATGAATTGAATGAATTATAATATACAAAAGCCTTAACACTATATCCTGAATTTAAAAGTTTTTCTACCAGGTGGCTGCCTATAAATCCATCTGCTCCTGTTACCAGAACCTTATTCATTAATTGCCTCCTATGTTATTACTTCATATATCAATCTAAGTGTATGCTGCAATTCACATCACTTAAAGCACTACATTCATTATTAAAAACCTTTAATTTATAATAATATCTTTTATCATAAATTAAACAACAAAACTCTCCATTATAGTTGGTAAGTGTATATCCACAAAACTTTTTGTAATCTGTATGTGGAAGGAATGCTTCCAATATCACTATTGCATCTTTAGCTGGATTTCCATTTCTATAACATACTCTTCCTTTTACTAATACCTTATTACAACTTTTCATTTCAGCATTCCTTCCATTTAACTTGTTGTTTCCTCTGAACACGGTTTAATTATTGGTTCATATATACACAATTCATAGTTAACATCATGGATTTTTTCAATATTTATTGCATATTCCCCGTAATCATTTGTAGTTGCATATCCAATTTCTACTGTTTTAGGAGGCCTATATTTGTAATTTATACTTTTAATACCAATAACTGCTCCCTCTACTGGATTACATTTTGAATCTAAGACTTTTCCTTCTATTAATATATTCTCGCTTTTTTCTATGACAATTCTTTTATTTAATATTTTATATAAACGTAGTTCCTGTGGCGTTATAATGATTTCTGCATATGATTTCAAAATTTAACCCTTCCATTCACTACTTATTACATATTTAAAGGAGAATATATATTCATTTCATAAAATATATCAGGTAAAACTTCCAGGGAAAATAAATATTCTCCTTTATTATCAGTATATGAATAACCTATTATTTTTCTAATATCACTCCCAAAATTAACTTGAATTATTTCTATTGCAGCACCAATACTTGGTAGCTTATTGGGATTATATACAGTACCTTTAATAATAACTCTTTTATAACACTTTAAAATTATATTTAAATTATATTTCCTGCAGTGATTTAAATTGCTAGTATTTATTAGCACGGATGTCTTTCCACATAACTCTATAGTATCTCCACTATTGTTCATTATTCTTTTCATCCATATCTTCTGTAAATATAGTCACTGTTGTATCATTACCTGAAGTAGTATCTTCTGACGATATTATTGAGCCTTCTTTTTCCTTACCATTAATCACCATCTTACTTATTTTTACTTGTTTGTAGACTTTACCATTTATTACTTTTTCCATTATATTTCCTCCATTAATATATATTATATAAGTTAACTATCCAGAAATATCTTAATAAAACTCTGACAGTGTTTCTAATATTAAAGACTTAATTTCTTTAAGGAAATCGTTCATTTTCTCAAAATAGACTAAAAAGCATTTACTTTGATATCTTAAGCTTGAAGTCAAAGAATCATAATCTTTAGCATACATATTAAAAGTTTCTTCTTTTATATCAAATAAAAATTTATTAAAATATCCACCTAAATAAAGTCTTCCTGGGGATGACTCAAAGTTATTTACTATTGCCATAATATACAGAAACTTTTTAAGTTCTTCATCATCTTCATCCATATCCATTAAAGATTTATCAGATTCATTAGATAATAAATCTTTACATAACTCTTCTCCCTTATTAGCTCCATCTATACATTTTTCTACATAGTTCAATATATCATAAGCCATATTTTCTGCATGGATTTCAATGGATTTATCTATAATACAGCTTTTTTTTCTATTATGAACATCATATATTTTAAATACATCACATAATTCCTTGTGAGGTGCACCTTTAATTTCTGCTCCATAAGATGCATTGATAAATTCTATATTATTCACTTCACTATGGAATTTTATATACTCTTCTATCTTTGCTCTAAATTGATTAAGCGTTACATTGGTTTTTATTTTGTCACCAAATATATCCTTTACAGTTAAGTCAGTATTATAGTTATTTTTTTTATCACTATCAAAAATAGCTAAATCCGAATGATGCTTACCATAGGTGAAAGCAAAATCTTGTCCTACTAATATTAAAGGGGAGCATCCCATAATATTTGCAATATCTACACAGGTATGAGCTACCGAACCTCCTAAATACACTCCCTTAAGCCCACATAGCTTGGGTATTGTCTTTGATAACAATGTTGATAAATATATCTTTTCGCCCTTATAGTCTCTTATTAAATATCTATTACTATATTCATAAAATACCAGTGGTATATCTTCATCTAAATAATCTTCCATCATATCATAATTATCATTTACAGGATCTATTGACACAACCATATCTGGCCTTATCCCATTTTTAAGCATTGCCCCTAATGTTCTATTTCCTGCTATTATAAAGTATTTATCTAATTCATCTTTATACTCCATCATTTCTGCTAAATTTTTATCTAAAGAAGGACCTGCGGATACTATTATTGCCGGGATTCCTCTATTTATATTTTCATATGAATTAAGTGGCGTTGCACTTTTTAATGATTTTAGATTGGCTATTAAATTTTTAATAAATACTTCCCTAAATCTGTTTGCAATACTTATAGAAGAACATGCTGTATAATAAACACACTCCAAGTTTTCCATAAATATTTCATATTCTTCTCTATATACACGTGAATAATTTCCAAAGGCATGAACATATAAATTATTGAAGTTTGTAATATTTATTACGCTATACAATTTGAGTTTTACAGAATTCTTATCATAAAAAACCAATCTTACATTATCATTACCTATGGTATTCTGCTTTTCATTAAAAATCTCCTTATTGGGTTCAAAAATTAATATTCTATTTTTTTTACATAAGACATTATATAAATCATCTAAATATTCACCTGTATCAATGCCAAAAATAATGATTAACGAATCAAATTTAATATCATTTACAGTTTTTAATAAATCATTAATGTCTTTTTTATAATCATTCTTATCTGCTAAATAATAATATTTTTTTTCTTTTTTTACATTATAAACATGATAACCATCCAACGTTTCAATCTTTTGCATATTATCTCCCTATATTATCTCTTGAGAATATTTTTTCTTTAATTTTATAATATTAAAAACTGTATTGTTTGTTACTCATACCCCATATATAGAAAAGCTATTCCAAAATAAAGTTTAAAATTATTTTGAAATAGCTCTATATTTTAAATTATATTATACAATTTTATGATGTTATCAAAAATCTAATTATTAAACTCCAAAGAACTTAATTACTAGTGCAACATTAGCCTTACAAGTTACACCATACCTACCAGTTGCATCTGTAAAAGTAGTGTGTTGCGCTGCTCCAGTTGTTGGAGCTGTACTTTCCCAAACTTCAACAGCACCACTTTGCATAGCAGCCCCAGTAGGACTTAAAGCTGTTCCTCTCAATAAGAACATACCCCAAGTACTTGTGCTAATATCCTTATTATACGCTGTTCCTGAATCTGCAAGAGATGCTGCAACAGTAACTGCTTTTGGTCTATAATTAGCCATAGCATTCTCCCCTTTTATCTACATTTTTGAGTATTAGTTACTATACTTATATAGTATTATAATCTGTAAAATTAGTTACAGTTTTAAAATGTAGTTACATTCTCTGTTCAACTTTCTAGTATAATAAACACTATGTCTTATGCTGGAGAATATGCAGTTAACTCATAGGCATAACCTTTTTTCCATAAAAGCGGCACACCATAGGAACCATCCTCTAGTGTAAAAGTTACTCCTATGTTTTTTCTCACTTGTGGTGTTACATTACTATTAATTTGAACTATATCAATAGCTGCATGCGGCAGTGGTATTCTCTGTGGACTATAAACTACACCCTTTATGAGTACATATTCTTCATTTGGTAATGTAGCATTTTTGCATATTACTTTTTTTGTAATTAATTCTTCTCTAGATATTATTTTTTTTACTACAGCACACATAGAATTCCTCCTTTTCTATATTTGCTCCATTCGTATTCAATATATCTTATGTGATTTTATTAAGATTTGGGATTCAAGTATTTAATTTATTCTCACTCATATATATAATTACGAGTTAACGGCCAATCATTATTTACACCTTTAGTAAATAAGAACTGATGAACATCAATGTTGCCACAATGAAACGACGCTGCACAGGAATTTAAATAAAGCCGCCACATACGAATAAAAGTTTCATCTTTTATTTTCCTGATATCTGGAAGAGCCTCCTCAAAATTTCGGGCCCAATGTTCTAACGTTTTAGTATAATGTTTACGCAAACTCTCAAAATCTATAAGATAAAACTTATCCGCAACCATCATAGAAACAAGCTCTTGAACTGCAGGTATGTATCCACCTGGAAATATGTACTTATTAATCCAAGTATTTGTCCCCGCTCCATCATAACCAGTAATACAATGTAAAAGAGAAACCCCACCCTCATTCAGAAGTGATTTAACAGCAGAAAAGTACCCTGGAAGATTTTCTTTACCTACGTGTTCAATCATTCCCACACTCACTACTCTGTCAAAAGTTCTGTTCTTTAATTCTCTAAAATCAATGAGCAGAACCTCTACCAGGTTCTGTAATTCCTCTTCTTTAATTCTCTCTAAAGCCCTGGAATATTGCTCTTTGCTAAGTGTAATTCCCAGTGCTTTAACCTTGTAGGTTTTAGCGGCTGTAAGAATAAGTTCTCCCCAGCCGCAGCCGATGTCCAGCAGCGTTTGACCAGGGTGCAAATTGAGTTTACGTAAAATATGATCCACCTTGTTCTTTTGAGCCTGAAACAAGCTATCTTCCGGCGATTTAAAATATCCACAAGAATAAGTCATGGTATCATCCAGCCATAAACCATAGAAATCATTACCTATATCATAATGGAACTGAACATCATCTTGGCTTCTACGAATAGTATTGGATAGTATTTTTGCCAATTTAACATAAGGTTTTTTCTCATGGAGAAAGCTGCTGCGATTATTATAGATAGATTCAATGACTTCTTGTACACTTCCATCAATGTCAATTTTGTTATGCATATAACCTTCGCCAAATGCAAGAGACGGATCACTTATAATCTCTGATTTTGCAATGGTGTCATTGAAATAAATCTTGAAACAAGTTTCTCCATCACCATATTTTTTTACTTCTCCATCCCAATACTTTACTTCACATGGGTCAGCAAACATATTCCTCATGACATTATGGTAGAATGCCTTATCAATACTCATTTATAATACCCCTCCTATTATCACTGGAATCTTTATTTTTCCAGCATTAAATTATCTACTTTCAATGAGTGACTAATGCTTTCTCACTCTTCAAAGTGCTCCATATTCATTTTTTCAACAACTGCTTCAGCTCGTTTTTTTAAATCCAGTAACTCCCTACGTACATCTTGGATCTTATCAATCTTCTTTTCAATAAGTATAAGTTTTTGATCTATGTTATTTATAATCTCAATCAATTTTTCTTTTTGCTTAGCTGGTTCAAATGACCGTTTGTAATCTACTTTATTGGCTTCTATTGCATTGCCAAGTGATATGAAATATTGCAGCTCTTGAAGGGAAAATCCTAAAGCCTCTTTAGCATTCTTAATCTTTATTAATAAGTCAATATGTTCCTGAGTATAGCACCTAATCCCTCCTTCACTACGCATAGGCGATGGTAAAATACCAATTTGCTCATAATATCTAATCGTTCGTTTAGTCAAACCACTTTCTTTTGAAACTTGATCTATTTTTAACCAATCCATAAAAGCCCTCCAAAGTCATTAATTATATAATAGAATACCATTCTATTTACATTGACGTCAACGTAAATTACTGGCAAGAGTGAAATTATCTACATAGTACCTATAAAGGTATTAAATAAACTAAGGGAAACAAAAAACTTTAATACAGCCGGAAATATTGAAAAAGGATTCATAATATTACAAACTGCTTTCTACCACCTACTGAATTATTTAACAAGTAGGATTATAATATATAAAGACGAAACATATTTACCTATATTATAAAGAAAACGAGGTGTAATTAATAGACTTTATACAAGACACACGGTGTAATAATAAGGGGGGTATTGAAAAATATATTATAGTATTTTTTAATAATTGAGCCTAAAAAAGGCGACACTAAACTATACCCAGAATATAAGCTTTTTTAAGACCACTTACAATTTCTTTAGGATCCTTATTCTTTAATGATGAGATGACCGTTTTTAATCCAGCAGGTCTTTTGACATTCATAAAGCGTATAAAGGCAAGTAATTTTTCTTCGTTTATTTTTTTATATAATGGAAAATTTTCTAAAGAACTCTTCTAAATCGTAAAAGTTGATCTCGTAATATTTGTCCATCTGCGTAATCCGTGTCTATTAACCGCATGCTTCTTTGCAATTGTTCCGTAACCTTATGGTAATTGCAGAACTTACTCAAATAGTAATCTTGTAGTGAATAAAATACATACCTTATAACATTTCACAGTAGCATTGGAATAATTAAAATATAATGCTTTCATTCTGTCCCTTCTCCGTCCGCAGAACAGAAATAAACCGTCATGGAAAGACTTCACAAGAAGAGCAGCGTGTATTTTCCTTATCTATCTACAAAAAACGATTTAATTACAGCAAAATATTCCCTAATGCAAGAATTGGGTAATATCCCCCACCATGTTCTTGAAGGCAAACCATATGTAATAAATCCATTACGTCTTCCTATCATCTTAGCCCTAAACATATGAAAATCACTAGTAACAATCATTATTTTATTTTTCTCATTCTCTCCCTGTTGTATCAATTCTCTTGAAAACTTAAAATTCTCCATAGTACTTGTAGACTTTTCTTCTCTGATTATTCTACTTGCATCAATACCGTTTTTAATAAGATATTTGCTCATCGCTTCTGCTTCAGGTATAGTTTCGCCAAACCCTTTACCACCTGAAACAATAACTCTTACTTCTGGATTTTCCCGCAGAAATTCAATACCCTTATCCATGCGATTTCTAAATGTTAACGTCATTTGGTCACCTTTCAAGCCAGCACCAAGTATAATAACATAATCTACCCGCACATTAAAATCTGTTCTAATTGCTGACAGTATCAATATTTCAACTAATATAAATGATGCTAGAACCAGAATAAATGTTATTGCAAGTATCCGCTTATAGACAGTATTTCGTATTCGAAAAAAAATAAATTTATCTCTTCGGAGCTGGATACCCACAATAAGTAACGGAATCGCCACAATACATGGGAATATTATTCCAAAATTCATTGCCGCCCTTAGAAACATTAAAAATAAAAAATCTAAAATACCTAAAGCCCCTAATATAATAAATACATAACTGACGACTTTCTTGGATAAATGAATCATATACCTCTCCTCCTTACTTTTCAAATCAAACTTCTTTTATTTTAAAAGTTCACTTATTATAATTATGTTCAAGAAAGTGTATCCAAGAAAACAAGAATGGTCCAAGATTATATCTACCAAAGTTTTGTACAAACAAAACTTTGGTAGATACAAAGCCTTATAAAATAACATTTTTTCACTATTTTGCCATACCTTCTTTTTGTCCCTCAAGCAAATTAATACGTTCAAATTCTACAATAGCACCTATCATTGTAATCATTAACCTTCCAGTATCAGTTGCTGTGTCCATATTCTCCTTATGGCTTACTAAATGTATTCCTTTTGATTGTAATTCTTCTACTATGTCTAATAAGTCCTTTGTTGACCTTGCTAACCTATCCAAACTATAAATATATATTGTATCTCCTTCCCTTGCAAACTTCATCATTACTTTTAATTCTGGTCTATCTGCACTTTTAACACTAACCTTTTCAGTAAATACTTTATCCATATTATATTTTTTTAATGCTTCGATCTGCTTTGCTTCATTTTGTTCAACGGCACTAACTCTAACATATCCTATATTCACTATTAATAACTTCCTTTCCTTGGCTTCACATTTATAATATATCATTTTGTCTATTTCAAATCAAAGATTATTAATAACAAGCAAATTTAATAGTTTGAACAAAAAACATGTTATAATGCTTATTTTAAAAAAGGTTAAAAGAACCCTTTGAATATATTTTGTTAATTATAAGTGGAAAATGAAAATATTATATTACGAAATGCTAGCTTTTTTACGTTCTTCCATTTTGGATCGAGCTGCCTGAACTTGCTAGTATTTAGGAAATCTAAAATGACCTGTTATTTTGGGCATCCAGTACATAATCTCATCACCTTCTCTAGCATAAGGTGGTGAATTATGTATTATATATGGAATACCATCTGCTCTCCTTTTATCAGAGACTATAGCTATGTGTTCACTGTGATCAAAAGTTATGATATCACCTGGCTGCCATTCCTTCAAATTCTCTATATCGTTAGGTTTCAACTCGGTAGTAATGCTAGCTGCATATTTCTTAAAATAAACATAAAGATTAGGTACCCTTCTAAAATCTATATTGGGATCTGGTTTACCCTCAATTTTGTTATAATCACCAGGATGATTTCTTATATCCTCATCTACCATATCCTTTAGATTATATCCTGCATCTTTAAAGGCTCTCCATATTAAGTCCGTACATACTCCTTCATTGTCTGGAGGATATCCACCTACATAATAGCCTCCTTTATATCTTACCTTCTTATTTGCTTCCTTTCTTGCTCCAAGAACTATATCTTCCTGATCTTTTATACCATCTTTATCTTTGTCTGAATTTACTAATACTATTATTTTCTTTAACTTCTCGTCAATTGTTTCATTCTTTTCTTTACTAGATGTATTTTTAGTTTGGGGCTTTGTGGTATTTCTACTGTAAAGTACATTTTTGGGTATAAAAAATTTAAAACCTATAATAATTAAACAAATTACAGCTAAAAACATTACAAAAAAACTTTTTTCTCATTTCGCACCTCCAGTTTCGATTATTCATATAACTAAAATTCAATATACATATTACAATATCAATTCCATAAATCCTACAGTAAACGGTAGATGTGAAAAACTGCTTGTTCCTTTTTCTGTAAACCCACAAGATAGATACCACTGCTTCAATATTTTATTTTCTTCAATTATACCTATTTTAATTATCTTTCCATTTAAAAATTCCACATAGTTTTTAACATAAGTTATTAGTGCTTTTCCATAATCATTATGGCGATATTCAGGTAACACGGATAGCTTTTCCATCTCGTAAGTATCATCATCCTGCTTTGCAATAGCAACAAATCCTATTTGAATGTTATCTGTAAATAAACCAAACATCTTTATTCCCCTCGCCTTATCCTTTATAAGTCTTTCAGTTTCAATAAATGCACCATTTGTTGGGCAGTTCTTTTTTGTTAAATTAAATTCCTCTGCAACTGTTAGAAACGACAGCCTAATAATCCGTATGCTAATTGATAACTCTTTATCCTGAATTTCTCTGATAAAATAATTCAAAGTTCATCACCTCTTTTAATTAAAAATAGAGACAGTAATAGCCTATTATTCATTGGAGTATTTTAACCTGCCTGCTGTAATTTGTTGTGCTGATAATAAGGCTTTATAATAGAAATTTTCTATTTGCAATAATGAGTTTATATCACCCTGAAAAAATGTTTCATACTGGAATAGTCCATTTTCATATGTATAATTTGAGAATAAGTTACCACCACAATTCTTTAAGTGCATTCCCCTTGCTTCTTTTAAAAACCTGTAAATTTTTTCAGCAGATACATTTGTATCTTGCTTTATATATCCTACATAATCACATGACCAGATAGGAATATCATTATCCTTTTCATATACATACTCTACACCACTATATGGATTAAATCCTCTATAAGAATCCGTGAATATCAGATCATCTATTTCCATCTTGAAATCCCAGTCATACAGCACAGATTTTATATATGGATTATATAAAGAATTTTTTTAACATAACATTCATATCTTCCTTTTACAAGTACTTTCATTAATTTTTCTTTTGAAACCAATTTATAAATCCCCTCCCCCTGAGTTTTTATAAAGTATATCAATATTACTTGTCAAAATATAAAACAATATTGCTATCTTCTATAAACTTATAGAGTATTAGCTAATTGCTGCATTGGGATAAAAATCTGTACAATCTTGGTAGAATCTTATAACTTCTCCGCATAGACCATTCGCTCTACCGGCGTTGAAATAAGTATCCGCCCAGTAGGTTTAACATATTTCTCAGCCATTTCATCATAACCTATGTCCTCAATTATCCGCCAGCCATACTCTTTTAGAAAGCTCGGCCATGCTCCCGGCTCCATACCGAAAATCCAAATATTTTTGGTTACATAATCTTCGTAAATCTTATCCCATCCATACCTGGCTCGTCCTTCAATAAAGTCTTTACGAACATATGTGAAAGCAAGACGACTACCACTTGAAGCTTTAGCTAGAAAATCAAAGGTAGCTCTAATGCCTTCTTCTGTCAGATACTGTGTAACAGCCTCCCATATAAAAAATGTCCGTTCATCTGTTGAATACCCATGTAATTTCAATATGGTACATATATCTTCGGTATCGAAGTCTATTGGAGCAAGCTTCACATGGGAGGGAATTGCTCCAAATACCTTGATAAGTCGGATTTGCTTGGGTTTGATGTTCTTCAGTTGGTCTAGCTCCCAAACAGGTATTTTTGAAAGCTCCGGTAACCGATACGCCCGAGTGTCAAATCCAGTACCCAGATTTACTACCGCGTTAATATTATTAACCGATTCCATTAGTTTCTCATCTATATATCTTTTTCTGCACATCATACATCCCCATAAGCCAGGAAAGCTTTTCTCTGCGGCTCGAACCATCCAATTTCTAACCGAATTAAACCGTGCCAACCATACAAAGCTTCTTCCAAACGGCAGTATACCATATGCCAGCCCATCTTCGATAATGCGTTCCTTCTTTGGAAAATATTGCTCAATAGCTACCATCACTGTTGGGTCTGCTCCTGTTTTAGCTGCTGCTCTTGCCATAATATACCCCTCCTTAAAGATAATCCATAACCTATCTTTTGTATTAACGTGCGTTTAACTAAATACCTTTTCGTTCACTTTGCCATAAATATATTTATCTAACTTTACTAAGTTCATCTAAAAACGCTGGTCTTTTCCTATATAAAGCACTTAACTCATTTATCATACACTCTTGCTTCTTCTTTCCAGCTATCTTTTTATATTTCTCAATTATTTCACATACTATATCAAATAATATTCGGAGCATACTTTCATTACTGTACTTATTATAATTATTATCAGAATTTTTATCCACTAAATATTCTATTTTCATTCTTAATTTTTCCCTAAATTCTTCTACATCAGCAAATTTTACACATAGTCTCAGCATGTCAATTCTATATTCGTCCCATTCATCAAAAACCTTGCTGTCACTTTGCCCAAGTAACTTATTAAATACTCTTTCTCTTAGATTTACATCTGAAGCATCTATTCCAACTGCAATTTCTTCTACCAATCCTATAGTTTCTGTTACCAAAGAACCTATTTCTCCATTAGAATCATCTGCATATTGGAAGGCTCCAATAGCTTCATCAAGCAGTAAAAAAGCAATATCCAAGGCTAACAGTATATTCTGTGTATTTCTTACTTTTTCTAATAGCTCTTCCATATCACTAACAAAATCACGGGTTTCTCTGTATCTAATAAAACCTTCTCTTCCCGTATATTTTGTTACAATAGAATCTATAAGATTTTTGCATTTTTCAAGTTCCTGTTTATCATTACCTTTCGAGTATCTAGCTATGAGGCTATTTTTTAAGGTTGTATCCTTTCGGGTTATATCTATTATAATTCCAATTAGTTCTTCTTTAGAAAGATTGTCTAAAACTCCTTTAATCTCTGTCTGCTTTACTACTTTTTTTTCATATTTGTGCTGTTATACTCACTATTAAAAATTTCAAATAGTTGAAAATAAGCTGCTACTTGATGTTTGCATACAGGCCCCAAATCATAAGAACAATCACACTGGGAATACACTATTTCTCCCTCATCATCTATCTTTATTACAACCTCATAGTCTTCACTTCCTCGAATTTGAAAAATATATTCATTATCTCCTTGATTACAGATTTCAATTATATTCCCTTCATTATAGTAGTCATACCCTCTATCCAAAATTGTTTTATTTGTATGCTTCTGAAAATTATTTATGTTCATCTTCTATTCCTCACTCTCGAATAATTACTAATTGTCAGCTGATTTGAAGTTCTTGAAGTAGCTATACAGTAACTCTTCAGCTTTCTTTATACCTTCATCTGTAAAATACACTGATTTGGATTTATACCCACCATTTACACATCCTATCCTTTTGTTTCCATATTTAAAAGGTTACTTTAGTTATGATTATAACATTAAAAAATCTATCATATCATGGAATATCTTGTTTCATAACTAATCTATTTGTCCCATAAATTAAAAAACACCATAAAATCCTTTTGATAATACGGTGTTAAAAATAATTCTTCTCTTTTTTAGTTATTACTTCACATCTTAAGTTGTAATCTCAATTAGTGATGATTCTTTTCAGCAGCTTCTGCATCTGCTTTAGTCACATGAACTGTATTGCGCGGATGCTGAGGTGGTGCATAAATAGAATACACTTTAAGTGGTTTATTACCTATATTGATAACATTGTGCCATGTACCTGCAGGTATCATTATGGCAAAATCATCATATACTTTCTTTTGAAAACTCAACTTATATTTACTACTTCCCATTTTAACAAGTCCTTGGCCTTCTTCAACACGTATAAACTGATCGACATTTGGATGAACTTCTAAACCAATATCATCACCCACATTGATGCTCATCAAGGTAACTTGCAGATGGTTTCCTGTCCATAAGGCAGTACGAAAAGTATTATTTTGCTTAGCAGCTTTATTAATATCAACTACAAAAGGTTGTGGTCCATAGTCCTTCAATTCAATTGAGTCATTACCTTTTATTAATTGTGAAGAATCAGACCTTGAACCATGCTCGATTCCGTCATCAAAAGGAATATACGAATCATTAAACTGCTCCCAAGAATCATGATCATACATTGTATTAGCGAAGTAGGAACACGGATAGGCGTTATACATACTGCCTGAGTTATGCATTTGTGCATTAATGCAATAATGGCATGGATACTTTCTATAAATATTATACATATTGTTCCTTTCTTTCATAGTCTTACGAAATTATAATATGTTCTAAATTTTAAAAATGTGATTGTATTCATTATAAATGAAACCGTATTCTCAATGATACATCAACACATGGAATATTGTAATAATGGGGATAAGCTGTGAATAATCCATAAAAATAGAGCATAGATTGACAAGTTAATACAAATACTAATGTAGAGGTGTGATAATGATGGTTAATAAACGTAAAGTAAAAAATAAACAGTACGAGAAGTTAGGTATAAAGAAAAATTCAAATGGAGATTTTGAGTATATAAATCCAGAAGACAGAAACAAATCAAAATATAAATCCGTAAGAAAAGAGCCTTAATGTAACCATGAGGCTCCTTTTCATTTCCAAAACAAAACGAAGTTTACTCCTCAGATATTTCTTGAAAACAGATGTAATTTGATGTTATCTGCTAAAGTTGTTCAACTTCTGGAGCAAATTATTCTCTTGTTTTATTTAAATTTCAATATCAATTCATATTCATATCCATAATTTCTAATGGCATAAAATATATAGAGCAATATTATCAGGAGGTGTCCAATTTGAAATTTATCTACAAAAATAAGATGTTGTTTGTATCTGCTTTAATCTTTATTTTGTCAATGTTGTCATTTTCAATGACATTTAAGATGACAATTCCGCCTATTCTAGGACAATTTAGTCCGCGGAATGTAATACAGCTTGGTGGTAAACCTAATCCATGGAGATTTTACAAACTGATTTTTATACTAACATTAATTTTATCAATTATTTGTTTTATGAAGGCAAAGAAAAACCTTAAGCTAAGTAATTTATAAAACATATTATTCTAATTAATATTTTAAGGTCTTTATAAAACTTTGCTTAAGACCTTAAAATATTTAGTATTATATTGGTATTGAATATAACGTAACTCTATATCTCTTATTTTCTTATAATACTTGATATTAAAATGCCTTTACCCTCTAAATTCTTTAAACATTCTTTTAAGTATCTATCGTCATGCTCTGGATAAATTGGACTGAGATTCTTAATCCTATTCACCTTAAACAAATCTAAATTAGCTTTATTACATTGTTTGCCTCTGTAATTACAATCGCTCCATTCTGATGATACGTTATAACATCTTAGTTTCATTTCTTCCATAACCTTAAGATGATAAGCTACTAAGTATTCTGGTTCATGTGTAAATACATAATCCACAATTCTATGTTTCTTTCCCCAACTATTCCCTCTTAATGCACAACATTCTCTATGTTGCCCCAGTAATTGTTGGCGTGGCAGCTGTGGTATTAGTGATTGGTGCCATAGCCTCATTATATAAACTCCTCCTTAATCTGCCAGTCTTTCTAAGCTCCATAAAATATATTTCATATGCTTCCCCATCTTCCCCTATTCTTATACCATAATTATATCCACCGGATATCAATGGCCATAGACTTTATTTACAAATATTAAAAAACTAAATAAGAACATATGGATTAGTAATCACATCACAATTTCATGAAAATATTGACACTGCGACAATTGTCGTATATACTTTATTTAAGATAAAAAATAAAAGAAAGGTTGATTACGAAATGAAAAAGCTTCCCAGAACAGAACTTGAAATAATGAAATTTATCTGGAGTAGAAATGATACAGCATCTACAAAGGATGTGGCCAAATATATGGAAGAAGTCTTAGGTTGGAAACTCAGTACTACATCTAAAACTTTATCAAGGCTTGTAAAAAAAGAATTTCTTGTTACAGAACGAATAGGTAAACAATCTTATTATACATCAATAGTAGAAGAAAATGATTACTTAAAATTTGAGACTAAAGATTTTTTTAATTATCTTCATGGAAAGTCATTAAAAAGTATACTATCCACACTTGAGGAAAGTGATGAAATTACCGATGAAGATTTAGATGAGCTTGAAAGATGGATAAAGAATAGGTAATTGGTATGAGCCATATTTTTTTAGAAGTTTTAAGAACAAGTTTATTAGTGGGAATATTAATATTTGGAATAATTATTACAAAAGATAAATTTTTAGCTAAGTATAGTCATGAATTCAACTATTTTTTAGCTACTATGGTTATTGTAAGAATGCTTTTAGTAGTCAGCATTAAACTTAATATAAATATAAGTGATTTAACAAATAAAAGTTACGCTGCTTATCATAGAGTTATATATAGTCTCACCGAAACTCATCTAAACAATATAAATACAATTGACTACACCTATATTACAATGTTGATCTGGATTATAGGATTGACAGGAGTTTTGCTATATTATGCTTGTTTCCAGGGAAAATTTTACTTAAAAATTAGAAATAATATTAATTCTGTGAAAGATACAAGAATAGAAGAAATTTTAAATAATGAAAAAATAAATTTAAATATAACTAAAGATATAAAAGTAAAAATAGTAAAAGGAATTTCTTCACCGGCTATAATAGGAATACTAAATTCTACAATAATTGTACCTGAACAACAATTTTCAACTAACGAATTAAAATGGATATTCAGACATGAGCTGGTTCATTTTAAAAGAAAAGATAATATTATAAAGCTTCTGATGATATTATCAATAGCATTACATTGGTTTAATCCATTAATATATATATTCAGAAAATTTTTTAATGAACAATGTGAATTATCCTGTGATGAAGCAGTTATCAGCGGTTCTAAAACGGAGGATATTAAAGAATATGCATTACTTTTAGTAAAATCCGCCAGGTATAGAAACACACTTAAACTTTCCATAATGTCATCACAATTAACCAATAAAAAAGTAAATATAACGAAAAGGAGAATAGAAAATATGCTAAGTTTAAAGTCAAAGAAAAAGGGAATGGCAGCTGTTGCCATATCATTAGCTGTTATAGGAAGCTCTCTATTTGCATTAAATATCAATAAAATATCAGCAACATCTCTAGAAAATAATACTAATACGGCAACTGAAAAAAAATCAAATCAAAACAATAATAATTATACAGACAGAAGTACAGTAGTAAAAAGAAGCGCAATAGTAACGTTAGAAACATATGCCTATAAAAACGCTCCAGAGGAATTGAGAAAAGAACATGAGGAAAACTGCAGGACACTTAATATAGAAGTCAAGGATTCAGATGTAATTGGAAAATTTGTTTCAGTAGTTTGGGATAAATGATTTATCAATGCCAGGTGGGGCAGGGAGGTTACTGGGTTCGTCCATCCATTATCAAGATATCATACTTACCCAGCAGCATTTCATTCAACAACTTAATAATTTCTCTGCCGCTAAAAACAGATAGCCACAGAATCTTTATTAATTTGAAGCTGCATACATATCTGCCACAATACAAAGGTAGTAGGAAAGCCCAATCATCTGATTTTCAAGCATATTTCTATGAAAATCATCATCTAAAAAAAACCTTGTCTGCGCTGCAAATGACTTAACATTAATACTATGACCATAATTATTTAAAAATGTAATATGGTTTTTCAATCTTTCTCGTACCCTTTTGTCATCAGCCTTCCATCCCCCTTTAAGGGCATCTCTTATATAATCAATAAATTGCTTTGCTTCCACAGCTTGTTCATTCATGTTATTCACTTGAGCTTCCTGTACCACTGGCATATCATAGCCGTATTTATCTTTAATATATTTGTTTTGCTCTGAAAGTGCATCTTTCCATTCTTCTTTATCAAACCCTTTAAACATTGCAGATTTATCCATAACTTCTCCTTTCCTCCCAAGGACAATCGATTCATTTATGGTCTTTAGCAGACAATCCAGCCTCTGTTCGCGCGCAAGGATCAGTTCCTGTTGTTTAGCTAAACACTCTAATCGATTCGGTTCATCCTTCAGTGCTTTTTTGATATCATTCAGTGAAAAATCAAGCTCACGGTAGAATAATATCTGCTGCAAACGTTCAAGTTCTTCTGTCCCATAGAGACGATATCCGGCATCATTTATCTTACATGGTTGCAGCAATTCTATTTTATGATAATGATGGAGTGTTTTTATGGTAACTCCCGTTAACTCTGCAACTTCTTTCACCGTGTATAACATAATTCTTCACCTCATAAATAATCATAATCCCTCCCCCAAGGTAAGAGTCAAAGTTTTCATGAAAATTTTTATGTAAAATTTTTGATATTTATTATAAAAGTAATGTCTCAATTAGATTTACTAGAAAAACAACTCCATACACAGTTATTTCTTGGAGTAATCATGGTGGAGATCCGAAAGTTAGAAGTATGAAATATAGAAATTCCTATATTGGTATTGATGAGAATGGAAATGTTATAGATTGGGTTAACAATGGTGATTTAAAATTGGCATCTCAGTGAACTATAACGTAAGTCCACGAAGGACTGTTGCAAGTTTTGCAACAGCCTTTTTATTGACTATAAATAATAAAAAAGTTATATCACAACTTTCAGATTACATCATTATGTTAATGAACTATACATAATCATGTAAAAATCAGGTGCTTTAATTCCTCAAAATTTTTCTTTTAGTTATCTTACTGTATTATAAAACTCTCTTAGTTCATTTTTTACTTCGTTTGAAAGACTATGCCATCTAATTCCTTGTATTGCGCCTTCTATGGCACATAATCTATTGATGCACGCTGAATTGTCTATAGCTTTAATATCTAGCCAAGCCTGTTTACTTCCGATTCTTTTTAATTGTCCAACTGTTTCTATTCCAACTTCATTAAGCTGTGCTTCTAATTTTTTACCTATATTAGGCAATTCACATAATTCACCCAACAACTTTTCCTCCTCTCAGTACAAACACCGTATTCAGGTAAAACGTCCAATAAATTTCCACCTTTTTTCACATATAATCTCATGATATAAATTCAACTTTAAAATTTCAGAATATAAACGGTATTAAAGCCCAGCTTTCAGCAATGTATTTTCTATATTCTTCACCAAACTCTTTCATTAAAAATTTTTGTTCATTGTTGATTTTAATAATGTAAATCAGTAAAATAATAATAAATCCTACTAATGAAGCCATAGTTCCAAAGGTAATAAATGTACCAAAAAAACCAAAAATAATTCCTGTATAAATCGGATTCCTAATATACTTATATGGACCACTCCGAACTAATCTTTGCCCTTCTACCTTTTGTATGGCTCCACTCCAATTTCTTCCTAATGTTACCCTTGCCCAAACAGCAAATAAAAGAGATGTTATTAAAATTACAACACCAGTATATTGAACCGTCAAATTATCAGAGATACTCTTGTTCCAGAAAGTAATATGTCTAAATTGAAATAAGGTAATAAAAAACGCTATTATAACAAAACTTAAATGAACAATCCTTTGTGTATTTCTTTGTCCACTGGATACTTTTTTTACTCTTAAGCGAGTATACATAGCAGATAATATCCAATAGCCCCAGAATATGTTCCAAATGTACGTACTTAAACTAGTTCTGCTCATTTTTTCTCCTTTCACCTAGACACCTTTTAGCATCTAAGAAGTTATTTGTTCTTCATAAACTCCAAAATTGTAATAACATTTGTAAATATTATATCACAAATTACTCAAGACACCTGCCTTTATAAATCCCTGACAAGAATAAATCTATATCCTTTTCTCTTAAGAACGGGTAAAACAGTTTGAAGGGCTCTTATTGTCTTTATAGGCGAATTTTTCGAGCCCCTACCATCGTGTAATAATATGATGTCACCAGATTTTACATTGTTCATAAGTTTCTTTTTTATGTAATCTTCAGTTACCCATCTACTCCAATCCATAGCATGAATAGACCAAAGAATAATCTGCAAATTATTGGCCTTAGCATAATAATTCGTTAATGGATTAAATATTCCCCAGGGAGGTCTAAAAAATTTAATTTTTACACCTAAATTATTCATAATATTTAAAGCTTTACAAAAATTTTTTCGTGTTTGATATGGCAATGAAAAAATTGCATTTGTATGCTTTAAAGAATGAAGTCCAATGTAATGTCCCTCATTTTCAATACGCTTAATTATATCAGGATACTTTTGTGCATTTTCTGCAAGGACAAAAAATGTACATTTTACATTATTTGTTTTAAGCACATCCAAAAGTTTTGGTGTATACTCAGGATTAGGTCCATCATCAAAAGTTAAAGCAATAACTTTATCTTTTGTAGGAGCTTTTTTAATTATTTTATTTGAAAAGCCTCTGTAGTATAAGCTAGGTGCTATGGCATAGCCTAGAATCAAAGAAAATATATCGAAATTCATGCTACCAACTCCTCTTTCTGGGCATATATATAAAATATGTCTATGGTTATAACAATATGCTAAATAAAGATATACTTGTTATCCAACCTATATTTGTTATTTATCTTCAAAATACTCCACAATTTTTTACGTAATTTATTTTATCCGAACGCTACCATCGCTAACATCCCCCTCTTCTTTAAAGTGGGGGATAAGCACTGCTACGCGCCTGGATAAGTTCTTCTCCTAAAGGATAACGTATTCTAAGTGCTAAAGACACTAAGAATACTGTTAATAAGTTTCAGATGGAGAAAAGTATTTCTCATAAGCAAACTCCACCTGAACCTAAGAATCACTTGATACCAATTTTACACCTCTTTACAAAAAATTAATACCCTAAAATGCATTACTAATTTTTTGTTGATAAATGGTGTCATGGAATTATCCATTAAACTAATACTTTAAAAAATAAATTTAATGAAATTTTAATTCTCTTGAAATATAATAAAAATAAGGTATACTAAATTTAAAATATAGTTTTTAACAAACCATTATGAACCCTTAATTAGAAGGAGAACAAATGAATCTATTTATTGATAATCTAAAAAATATCTTTAAACTTGAGACAGTTCAAAAGATTATAGCAATATCATTTATTGTTATACTTTTGTATTTTCTACGTGATTCTATCAACATAATATTATTTACATTTCTATTTTCTTATTTAATATACACTATGAATAAAGTTGTTGGTAGATTATTATATAAGTTAACCCCACTAATACGAAAGTTATTTTCTGTACTGATATATGTTACTTTAATATTATCTATTATTTTATTACTGTGTAATTATATTCCTAAAGCTATAGAACAGGCTACCACATTGGTTACACAAATAACAAGTATAAATCTAAATTCAAATAGTACTGATAAAATTATAGAATTTATCAAGCCATATATTAAAGATTGGAATATAGGTCAAATAATTGAAAAAGATAGTAACACATTACTAAGTACAATTTCCGATATAGGACAATTTAGCTTGAATGTAATTCTTGCATTAGTATTAAGTATAGTCTTTAATATGGAAAGAAAAAATTTGGCAGCGGCATTTGAGAATGCAGAAAAGAGCAGTAAACTAAGTATATTTAAATATCTTAAAGCCTATGGAAAAAGTTTTACAGATTCATTTGGTAAAGTTATAAGGACTCAACTAATTATAGGACTTTTTGATGCCACACTTTCAGTAATCGGTCTAGTCATACTTGGTTTTCCACAAGTATTAGGATTAGGTCTAATGATATTTGTTTTAGTGCAAATCCCTGTAGTTGGCATAATGATTGCGCTTGTACCACTTTCTTTAATTGCTTTTCAAATAGGTGGTTTTGTAAAAATATTTCAAGTACTAATAATGGTGATAATACTTCATTTAATTGAGAATTATATATTAATACCTAAGCTGATGTCAGATAGCATAAAAATTCCTAAATTTTTGGTATTTGTTATTTTAATATTATCAGAAAAATACATAGGTCTATGGGGTCTTTTACTTGGCATACCATTATTTATGTTTGTACTAGACATATTTAATATTAAACTATAAACGACTGTACAAAGGTATGTACTTTAACATTATCAGGAGTTATATTATTTGATAAAGATTCAAGATCATTTTCTATTTCTGATGTAGTTGAATATCTTGCTATTGCTTTTGGATTGTTTAATCGTTTTAGCCAAGCTTCATTTAATTTTGGATTTTCCTTTGGCATAACATTAGCAAAACGCTTATTCCAAATCTTATAATTATAAAACTCATTCAGGAAAATCCTTCAATTGAGAAGCATTTGCAACATTTTTTCTGGTCTATCAAGAAAGGCTTTCGTAATCTTATAATGTTCAGTATCCTTGTATTTTACTTTTTTTATTCCATCACTTAATTCATAAATTATTGAATCTGGATAAGACATTATTATAGGAGAATGAGTAGCTATTATGAATTGAGAACTTTTCTGTATTAATTCATCCATTATAACAATCAGAGACATTTGTCTTGATGGTGACAATGCTGCTTCTGGTTCATCTAAAATATATAAACCATTTCCACTAAATCTATTTCTAATAACTGATAAAAAAGATTCTCCATGAGATTGTGAATGTAGTGAAACCCCTCCATATGAACTGGAAGCATCTATTTCATCTATATTTGTAGCTACATTATAAAGACTTTCTGCTCTTAAGAAAAAACCATCATTGGGTCTTTTAACCCCTCTAACTAACTTAAGATTCTTATATAGGTCTGAATGAGTATCTTTTGTTGAAAAGTTAAAATTTATTGTTCCACCTTCTGGATTAAATCCATATGCTAGCGCAACGGCCTCAAGTATTGTTGATTTACCAGTACCATTTTCTCCTACTATATATGTTACTTTTGGATGAAACTCCAATATGGATAAATCCCTTATGGCTGATAAACAATATGGATATTTAGAAAATGCTTGTATTCTTTCTCTACGTAATTCAACATATCTTAAATACTGATTATATTTCATTGAGTCCAATTTGTACACCTCCAGAAGTGCTGTAAATAAGGTTTAATTCAAGCTACTATAACATTATAATGAAGCCATAACTAATTCTAGTATATCATGAAATTTGAGGCACTCAAATTGAATTATTTAAATATTCCTAAAGATATAGTTCACCTTTATTTATAGTTCCGCTCAGCACATCACTACTTCTGTAGGTATACCAGAGCCTTCTACAATATCTTCTGTAGTTAGCTATTACTCTTAATAAATAACTTGTACATATCACTGAGTACATTTTTGATGTCTTATTCTATATGAGATATCAGCTTTGCAGAACCCAAATAATTCCACATACTTTAAAACAACCCATCCATACGAAAGATAATTTTCCAAATTTTGTATACACATAGAAATAAGCACCTTAGATGACAGGTGCTTGTCTCTTTATAATACTTTATAGCAACAAAGGAGCTATTAATAAATTATTTTATATCTTTATTCTTAAAATTTCCTTAAAAATGAGAAATAGTCAACTTATATTTTGGGTTTTTCTGCATTGGAGCCCCATTTAACCCTTCAATAAAAGCCTTCATACTAATTTATAGCACTAAACTACATATTCCCAGTATATTAAATCTAAATTTACGCACCCTATTTATATAAGAACTTTCCCATACTAAAAATCTTGTATTAACATTTTGATTCTTCATATAATCAATATTTTTCTTTATGCCAGGGATGGATAATCCTTGGCGTTTAGTTTTATCATAAAATTCACTGTTATTTTAAGTTTTCTCCATTAATCATTTTCTTTATATTCCAGTAAATCTCCCGGTTGACACTGTAATTCACGACAAATTGCTTCAAGAGTAGAAAATCTTATTGCCTTTGCTTTGTTATTTTTTAATATAGATAAATTTGCGTTTGTAATTCCAACTTTCTTCGCTAATTCTGAAAGAGACATTTTTCTCTTTGCCATTATAACATCTAAGTTAACTATAATTCTCATCTTATTCTCCATTATATTGTTAAGTCATTTTCATCTTTTATTTTTATAGCTTTTTCAAATATATCTCCTGTAACTAAAAAAACACATCCTAATATAATAAATACTAATATATCAGGTTTAACGGAACCATTCTTATTTATAACAAATAATATTCTAAAGCTTCTACTAATTATATTATTTATCATATCCACAAATCCTATAGCAAAAATATAATATGCTATTCTTCTAAAACTTTTCACATTGTTAATTATAAATGGTTTTTCTTCAAATACTTTATTTAATATATTTTTTAATTCATAAACTATTAATAAGTAAAATGCACAGTCTATTATTGCAAATACGTGCGTCCTTAAGTCTAAACTACTAAATTGAGACATTGAAAAAACAGTCACCAGAGAAAAAGTCACTAGCGCTATTACTCCCATTACTAAAATTATATCTAGAAGTATCTCTAAAAAAAATAAATAGCCTTTATGATTAATCATATTACAAACCTCCAATTTTTAAATATATCTCTCTATTATATTATAACTAGATTTTAATTGTTATTCAATACTATATTATTATTTATTAATATTTTTTTATTGTATTACAATATGATATTATTCTGATTACTCAATAGACCAGTCTCATTATGTGCATTTGTTATCCTCTCAACAACTTGTTCAATCTCCTTTTGTTAACAAAAAAGACACTCAGAAGAATGTCTTTTTTCATATTCTCAGGTATTCTATATAAGAACATTACAACCTAAACTAACAATAGACATAGCAAAAATTCATGTAAAACCCTCTATTTAACGTCATAGCGGCCACATTCTTTTATCTTAGATTAGAATAAATCATAATTGCACAAACCTATAAATAACATAAACTTCACATAATTACCCAGTATTATCCCCATAATTATTAGTTACAATTTATTTCAAAGCAAAGTTAAATAAAGCAATTAAAGAACATATTAATATAATAAAAACTTTAGGAGGGTTTTTTATGTGGGAAATTTCTTCAATTATGATTGTTGTTTTTATGATGTTATTTACTTTAGCACTTTGTAGAACTTCTTCCATGGCAGACGAACAATATGAAAAAATGTACAAAGAAGCTATAAAGGAAGTTGCTGAAAAAAATATATGTCTGTTTAGGTAATACCCTTCTAAGACTTCGTCCTTGGGTATTTACTTACAATTACTAATTATGGGTGGTAATTATTTATTCTTATTAATATGTAAAAATAAGCGTCCTAAATACTGGCACTTATTTTTATGTGGGTAGATAATTATCATCATATTGTAAGGATTATTAACATTTTGCATAACCATAGTTTATCATGGGTACCATGGGTATTATTATATTCACTAATTGTTATAATATTATTTGGTATACGTTAAATAAATATTTACACACATCTAAAAATACCTAGAATCAACTAAGTATCTTTTTAGATCCTTAGCCATAATTTATTTTATTGTATTTCCAATTATGAAAAAAATCCTCATTAAAACACTTTCTTTTATTATTGTAAATTCTCAAATAATCCTTATCTGAATAATTATAATTATCCATCATTTTCATCCACCCAATGAATTCATCATATGTAAGATTGTATTTATACTCTTTTCTAATACCCTTTTTATTATCTAAATTTAATATTTCGGAAATTCCTATACCTTCATTAGTATCATCACTATAATTAATCAAATATAATCTTCCATTAAGCTTCTCTTTTACATTCCACAAGCTAATAAATTTTTGTCTATTATCTGTTTTGTAGCCTGTCCAACAATATCTCATTGGATGAGCTGTATAATTCGTCACACCACTATTTTCTCTTTTCAAAAACTCGTATATAATGGTTTCATCTGTAGAATTAATATACTGAAATAAATCCAGATCAAACCCTTTTGTTGTATATTCTCCTAACATATTTTTCGTGATTTCTAATCCATTATCATCATTTCCATTTATACTACTATCTATCTTTTTTAAAGTTTCTAAAACAAATGTATCTTTATTTTCTTTCCTTACGGCACCTAATTTTTTAGATTTTTTATCGACACCATCTATATTATTTATTCTGGTGAATTTCTCCCTAAATTCATTATAATCCATAATTTTCTGTTCATTATCCTCTGTCTTCAGGTAATAATATATTTTTTCAAGTTTTCTATCATAAATTATAATGAATAGATAACAACATTTTCTTTCTGATAAATCATATAATATATTTAGTTTATGTAAATAATTATCATTTATATAATTATTAGTAAATTTATAATCTTGTTGCTTAAATTTATAGATAAACTCATTTAAACTTTCAACTAAATAAAATTCAAATATGATAAGCTTGTCCTTTTTCTCAATATATTGAATTCTGTCTATTTGATAAATACCCAAAATTATCCCTCCACATACATTATATAACTTATTATAAAAAAATCCTATATTTTTAAATATAGGATTAAATCTAATAATTTGTTATTAGAACTTCGATATTTTTGGCATTTCTATGTTCTGATTTCTTTTGATAATTTGAATTTTTATAACTAAAATCTAAATGATTAACATTATACTTTCTACTCCAGTTAATTAATATTTCATTTTTTATTCCCTTACTTTCTATAACATTGGATAATGCAAACTTAATTTTTTTACTATGAATATAATCTAATAATTCTAATAATGCTTTTTCTTTTTTATCATTCCATCCATCTTGTTCATTATACGCAGCATTACTGATTAGATAAGGTGGATCAGCATAAATAACTGTATCTTTTTCTTTATCATAAAATTCAAATTCCCTAAAATCACTCATAACAAACTTTGCATTAATATCTTCTATTCTATCAATAAAGCTTAAAAGATTTTTTCTAATCCTATCATTAAAATCTCTTTTTCCTACTGGTATATTGCATTTTCCCATCTTGTTAAATCTGATTTGATTATTAAAGGCAAAAATTATTATTGTATAAAATAATATATCGTTATAAAAATTATCTTCTTCTCTGCAATTATAATCTTTTCTCATTTTTAAAAAATTGATTTTATTATATTCGCCTAATCCATTTGAACTTGAACAATTATAATAATCATATCCATGCCTAGAGGACTGAGAAAGTCCATATGTATTAATTATGTTTTCTATTGTATGTAAAATATAATCTTTATCATTATCTTTAAATGTCTCAAATAGTCTCATAAGTTGCTTTTGATTATCTATAAAAATTACCTCATTAAATTTTGCATTTATTCCCACATTACATCCCCCACAAAACAAATCTATAAATCTATTTGTGCTATCAGGTAGCATGGGTAGTATTTGATCTAGGAGCTTATATTTACCCCCTGTGTAATTTAAAGGTGATTTGATTAAATCGTTCATATAAAATTTCAAACTTCTACCTCTTTTCTTATGTGCATTTACATAGAAATATTCTTTCTTTATGCTCAACTAGTTTAGTTTTGCCTGTAGTGAAATATTGAAAGTCTGTGTCAAATACTTTAATTTTACCTCTTTTATTCAACGATTCTAAAATTTCTTCATCAGAAATTTTAGAATTTGACCTACCATTACCCTTTTCTGCCATATCATTATAAGAAACTAGTATATATTTTGTATCTAAGTTCTGAACTAAATTATCAAACACTAATGGTGCCTTAACAGTGCAATATTTACTTTTAATTTTACTTCTATCTATCATCTTTTTTGCTACCCCAATTACTTGGGGTTTTTTCCACTCCGCAATGTTCTCTAATAAATGGTAAGAATCAGAATATTGCCTAGAATTATACGGAGTATCAATATATGTAATATCTGATGAAATTTTTTTTACAAGTTCATTTGCATCTTCTTTATATATTTCATTATTATTATTAGAATAATCATCAATAGCTGGCATTTGTAATTTTACTGCCTGTAAACTATCTATTTTTTTTCTAAAGGCATCATAGTGTCCACATGTATTGGCGACTTTATCCACAGCATAAATTAGTGATGTAATTAATATTGCCTTTTCTCTAAAAGTCAATGAAGAACTCAATAGCTCTATTTCATGTCTTATATTTCCAATCTTTTTAGCATTTTCTGTTGTAAAATATTTACCGCCAAAATTCTCAGATACATAATTTTCCTCATTAGCTTCTAAATGATTAAATTCATTTATCAATTTAATCATTTTTGTTTTATCATATTCTTCATTACTGAACCATGTTTTATAAGCCAGATAATTTGAACATAATATATCATTCATAATTACTTTATTATCTTTATTGTTAAAAGTATATCCTACAACTCCAGTTCCTCCAAATATATCACTGAAGACATGAAATTTTCCACATTCCTCTTTTACAATATCTTTTATGAAATTTATTAATTTATATTTACTTCCTAAATATCTTCTATTATTTATGTATAATTTTTTTTCCTCCTGAATTTTAATTGTTTCAGATTTATGTTTTTTTAATTTTATAATTTGTTCAATTTCATTTAAAGATTCATCTGTCCAAATTCTCCATCCTCTCCAATCTTTTTCAGGCTCAGATATAAAACCGTTTTTAATCCAATTATACAATGTCTGTCTAGAGACATCATACTTTTTTAGCAAGTATAGTGTCTTATAAGTACTTGGAATCACTTTTCCTTTTCAATCCTTTCTTTAAAATATGCATCATATGCATCGTATTACTTTTACTATTATATAGTAACATATGTAATTTTAATTCTCTACTGTTTTCAATAATAGCTGCAATTCGTAATATACACTGTATGCACTAAATATTCATATGTTTTTATATAAATATTAGAGAATTTTCTATATTAGTCCAAATTACGAATTGCAGAATAGTAAACACACATATTTAAAAACCTAGTTTCTCCCCAACAAGAATTACTTTGATTCAACCTTTAGACACAGACCTACTTGTAATTACAAACTGACTACAGCTATCTTCTACTACTTTAGAAAGATCGCCAAAAATTGAGTAGTCCTGCTTAGCAGTAATAAACTTAATAACTTCCTTTCAGCAGTGGTGTAATCTTACCGGAATAGTATATGCATAAAGTATGAAGCGCTCTAGTACAGATAGTATAAAGCAGCAGTCTTTCCTCTTCATAACTATAATTTCCATCTCCTGCATTATATATAAGCACCACATCAAATTCTAATCCTTTAGAAAGGTAAGATGGAATTACCAAGGTATCACTTACATATTCATCATCATCCTTCATTATGGATTTAACATGAACTTTATCTTTTAGGAAACTATACAACTCTTCTGCTTCTTTTACGGTCCTTGTTATGATACCAATTGATTTGTAACCTTTCGCGTTATATATTTTTATATCCTCAAGAAGTTTTTCTTTTATAGCCTCTTCATCTATGAAACCAAGGAGTAAAGGCTCCTCTCCACTTCTTTCTACGCATTCATCAGAAATCTCCTTATTAAGCAGCCTTCTTGAAAACTTGGTGATTTCTATTGTTGATCTGTAGCTTTTGGTTAAGTTTATTATGCAGGTATTATCTTTTGAAAATATGTTAGATATATTACTATAATCTCCTACATTCATAAACGGATTGATGGATTGATGTAAATCTCCCAGTATGGTGATACTGGCAGACTCGAAAAGCTGATGAAATATCTCATACTGTAACGGTGTATAGTCCTGTGCTTCATCAATAATAACATATTTGATTTCTGAGGTTTTGGGAAGCTCACCGATGGCACCTTTTAAATATAGAAGGGGCGGCTGATCCTCATAATTAAGTATTCCAGTATTCAGATTTTCTAGAGTATAGCTTTTGATTTCATCAATTTCCGTCTCACTGTATTTAGTATTTGAACTTGTATAAAAAAACTCAAATTTCTCAAAAAGCTTTTTATAAATATCCACCAAATCAAGTTCTGTCGTCCTATCAATTTCATAATAAATATTCTTCATTTCTTCCTTTACAATAAGTGTACTTCGCTTCATAATTTCTACTTTATCCATATAAGAATCTGAATCCTCAAGATTGCTAGCCACTTCTTCTATCCGTAGTTTTTTATAAGGCTCTACAAGGAATAAAATTCTTTCTCTTATCTTTTCAAGCCTCCTTTTCAGCGGAAGCTGTATATAATCCTTAAAAAATAATTCTTGTATATCCTTAGAGGAAATTATCAAATTACCTCTGAAAATGATATTTGTAAAATTTCTATCCATCTTTTCCAGATAAGATACATATTGTTTTAATATATTTACAAATTCCATGGAAGACTTAAATTTTATATTGTCGATTCTCTTTTGGTAAGAATCCTGCTTCTTAGAAACGAGGATGTATTCCATCATCTCGCAATAGTTTTCCTTTATAAGCTCACTGCCTAAGGCCATATGCATATATTCCCTAAATGTAGTCTGGTACATATTGTCTTCTCCAAGCTGTGGCAATACATTGGAAATATAATCATTAAAAATATTATTGGGAGAGAATATTACTATATTTTGAGGCTTTATTTTATCCCGATGTTTATATAAGAGATAGGCAATTCTATGAAGAGCAACAGAGGTCTTTCCGCTTCCAGCAGGACCTTGGACAATCAGATTTTTGTACTCCTCATTACGGATTACTTTATTCTGCTCTCTTTGAATAGTTGTTACTATTGTCTTCATTTTACTATCAGTGCTTTTACTTAAGATATCTTGCAGCACTTCATCATCTATCTTAAGATTACTGTCAAACATATACTCAATTTTACCATCATTAATTTTATACTGTCTTTTCAGTGTAAGCTTTCCATCTATAATTCCTTCAGGACATTCATAACTAGCCTCTCCAATTTCGTAATCATAAAACATATTGGAAACTGGTGCACGCCAGTCATATATGAGAATATCGTAATTATCATTAATAAGATTCGAGATTCCAATATAATACTTTTCAGCTTTCTTATCTCCCTTTTCAAAAAAATCAATTCTTCCAAAATAAGGTGATAAAAGCATTCTCTCATACTTTTTCTCAAGTTTTCTGGTAAACTCATGGCTTCTCTTCTCCATTTTCATTGTATTGATAAATTGCATAAAGTCTACAATCTGCTGCAGTCCGTTACTTACGGAAACAGAACCTATATCCTGCCACAGTTCCCTTTGTGTTTTAATGGCATCCTTTTTAAACCTTTCTTTAAAATCATGTTTTTCATTAAATTGTTTTCGAGCTTCTTTAAGCACCTCCTGTAGCCATTCATTTTCAAGCTCCCATTTAACATCATTCCTGTTCATGATATACTCCCTCCTTTTTAACGAATAACTGAGTAAGATTTTTTCAAATACTGTTGACATCATTGTTATAAGGGTGTATAATGTAATTAGAGGATTATATTATACTTTTTTATAAGGGTGACATTAAACTTAGTGTATCACTTTTATTTTATCGTGTCAATATAAAGGCATTTGTTATTGGGCAAGTGTCTTTTTGTGATGTGCTTTTGATATGCATGAATATTTATTTAACATATACGAAATAATATCATAACAATTATTAATTATAATAATACCTATAAGCAATAGGCCAAATAATGCTGCAGACTCCAATTATGCAAAAGGTTATATCTCTTATGGCATTGTAGAAATAAGTACCAAATATATTGTTGGTGCTTATTTTTTTTATTATGTAGATTGTGGGATATAATGGCTATTGCACGCACTATCTGTAAAAAGGAAACTTACTACTTCTTCTGAAAAGACTACTGGGTAGGATTAATAGAAATGATTAAGCCTGTATCCTAACGAAAGAATATAAGCTTAATATTAATATGGTAAGAGCTTTGTTATTTTTGATATACTAAAGTAATTATCTTATAAATTTTCTCGGGAATTGTTTAATAATACCTTTTGCCATTACATCAGCCATTTTTAGGGCTTGTTTCTCAATTTCATCGTATAATTTGATACCTTCCGCATAATTTCCTGTAAGTATATCAACTGCCTCAGATTTAGTTAGTTTTAAGTGTTCATGCAGCATTGTTTGCCAGTCTCCCTGAGACCAATAAGGATTTATTCTACCAAGGAAATTAGCAATTTCATCTGCATTGGCATACCATCTTTTTTCAGCATTTGCAGCTGCTTGATTATTGCCAGCCTTAGCAGCCTTGACCAGTTCAGCAGCTATAATAAGATGACTTTTAAGCAAATCTCTAAATTGAGAAGCAATTCTATCTCCGTAGAAAGGTTTTAAGGCTTTCTCAAAATCTACGGGATTTCTAAGAAGCCGCTGGGTAACAAGATTCACATCTGGTAAACCTGCTAGTATACTTATTATGGTGATTCTTGTCCACACAATATGTTGCTCCCAGAGCATACGTAGAGTATTTATTAAATCTACTTCTGATTTAGTGATTTTTGTAGGAATAGTAGAATAACTTTCATTGTAATCTCCATATCTAGAATATAAACAATTAAAATTTGAGCCTGGATTTACTGTAGTGATTGGATAAATGTTAGAAGGATATCTTTTGGTTGGCAATCCTCGATTGTATGGTTGAATAGTACAGAAAAATTTTCTTATTGGACATAACATTTTATTACTCCTTTAATAATCCTTACATTTTTTATAGTATGCTTATGTAAACAGGAAAGTTCTATAACTATAAATATTTTAGATAGGTAAGGTGACTTGTACTCACACTAAATGACAACAATTAATATAATGATATCGAAAAAAATTTTTTAAGGGGAATTGACTATGCTATCTAGAAGTGAGTTTATACGCCACTCACTGGAGTTACATCTTTTTTTTGCAAGGATCATGAAAGAACATTCATTCTTTTTAGAAGTGGGTTTTACACCAGTGGATTCACGTTATGTGGAGCAGGCAGATAACTTACGAAAGGAATTTGATAAACTTTTAGCAGAAGCTATATATCTATCTAATGGGGTTGTTAACCCTAGTGTGTTACAGTCTGGTGAGGTAATAACGCCCTTTACATTAAAAGCAGAAATGGTTTCAGCATATTTTACAGGAGTAGATATTGCAGTCAATTTGACAAAAGCAGAGGCAGGTTTGATGGGAGGTGTCCCAATGACAGGTAATCTTATGCTTGAACAAAGAGTATTTATGCTTAATCAGAGAGCTATGGTGTTAACCAAAGCTTTAGCAGAGTTTAAAACTAAGTTATTATCAGATGTTTTATCTTGTAGGATATTTACAACTAATTATCCTTTACTTATCGATCATATTTTAAGGGAAGCAAAGTTTTATTTTATGCTGGTTCAAAGACTGCAAAATCACGGAGAAATAAACGTGGAAAAAGAGGCTTATGAACAAGAAACATTCTGGAATAGAATTATGGCTGAACATTCGAAATTTATTCGTGGGCTTCTTGATCCAACTGAAAATGAACTTATAAATACAGCAAATAACTTTGGTAATGAATTTGATAAGTTGACAAAAGAGGCAAAAGAGGCCATGGATAAGGCAATGCCCATTTCAAAAATTACAGATGATAGCCTGAAAGCAACCATGGAAATAAGCAAATTTAAGGCACAAGGTACGCAGGGATTGGTAGAATGTAAAATTAAGTCCATAATAATACCATTGTTAGGCGACCATACTTTACGTGAAGCAAATCACTACTTACGTTTATTGAAAATATTCACAAAAACCAATAAAATTTAACCCTAAAATGCGAAATGAGACTTTTGACGTGTTTTTACTACGCCAAGGGTCTTTTATTTTTGTCTAAGGAGGAGAAAATGCTAATAATAACCATTTTAGTCACGTTTGTTCCCCTCCAGTTTAATTATATCATATGAAATTTTTAAATAACAGGCTTATAATTTCCTCTTATTGTGTGTATTATAGGAACAGATATCACGTCATAGAGAATTACTTCATCCATACCTGGAAAAGAGGAAGGAGAATATGTATGAATTCATATGTACTTAGTTTTCAGGAAATTGACAAAACAAAGCTTTCCATAGTGGGGGGTAAAGGCGCCAACCTAGGGGAACTATCCAAGGCTCTCGGGATCCCAGTACCAAAAGGTTTTTGTGTCACCACGGAAGCATATAAAAAGATAACTGGAAATAATAAGGAACTTAACAGTTTATTAGATGAATTATCACATCTTAGAGTAGAAGATAAGGAAAAAGCTGGTGAAGTTAGCAAGAAAGTTCGCATGGTTATCGAAAGAATATCTATTTCTAAGGATATAACAGAAGAGATCGCGGATTATCTCACAAAGTTTGGTGAAAAAGATGCCTATGCCGTGCGTTCCAGCGCAACTGCAGAGGATTTACCGACGGCCTCCTTTGCCGGCCAGCAGGATACGTATTTGAATATTACGGGGAAGGAGGCAATCCTAAACCATCTGACGTATGGACAGTTTAATGTAAATTAATGTATAAAACATTTACAGGATAAAATTATGTAGAAAACCGCCTTAAA
>NZ_JBJHZX010000037.1:0-38400 GCF_045310515.1 Candidatus Clostridium eludens
TTATTACTATGCATCCTACACTTTAATTGTTTACTTTCTATTTATTGTACTCAATTTATAAATTTTGGTCATACTATATAAAGTAACATTATTCCTTTCAAATTTTTTTAGCTGGCCTTTGGTCAGCTTTTTGCTAATAATAATTACTTTTAGAGATATATAGAATTAATATAATTTATCTAGTGCTTCCGAATTAAGTTTATTTAATTTGTTCTGAAGATTGTTTCTATACATATTTGCAAATGAAGGAAAAACCAAGATAGCTAATTTATAAACTCTCAGTTCTAATCTTGCCATCTTTATTTTAATTAATAATATAAATGCTTTTCTTGAAGTAAACATTCTATCACCTTCTTATAAATTACACATGTATATATTCTGCAAAAATATATATATTCCTTCTTTATTCTAAATAAAAAATAGTGGCCTGTTAAGACCACTGAATTCATTGTACTAGCTGAATATTAGTATCCTGTCCAGTCTGTACCGTATTCTGTATAGTATTAATTCTTTGCTGCAATTCTGCATTTTGAGTCTGCACAATAGAAATAGTAGCTTGCTGTTGGGCAATTTGTGATTGGAATTGTATGGTTTGTTGAGCTAAGGGATTTTGGCATTGATTTCTTCGTCCATCCGGCGATTTTAAGCCATAGACTTTAGCATCAGTTTTATTCTTTATAATATTTTCTAATTCATCAGTAATATTTATGTTTAATATATCAGTAGGATTAAACTTTAAATCTTTTAGAATAGCTTCTAGCATAGATTTAATCTCTTCAGCTGTAAAGTAAGTGAAGCCATGTTTTTTTTCAATAGCTGCAATAACCTTGGCGATTATCTCTTCTGACGTAAATTGTGGATATTCTTTTAGTATGTGTCAATAGCTATGATATAAAATATTGCTTGCGTTAATAAATCTTTCATTATTAAAATTCTCACCCCAAAAGGAGTGGGATATAGCGTTTTATTTTAAATCAATATGCCACCAATCAGATGAATATTTAAGCAGATATTGTACAGGCATATAAATATATCCTTTATCACCAAAAGTACTTCCCCAACTATTTCTAATTATGAAATATAATCCATTATAGTTTGTCTTGAAAATAACTCTTTCAAATTCATCTTCTATTTTTTCAAAGACATTCTTATTGTTATAGAAGTAGCCACAGATATTGAGTGCATGTCCTCCTAGTAACTGCTCGTGTCTTGAAGGCATTGGCACATACCCCCATCTGAGCCTATATCCTCAAAGCTTTCGTATACATCTATGCCTATTAATACTGGCCTTTTCAATACACCTACTGAGTATAAAATATCATCTACAGTTGTGATCGCATATCTTTTAACTGCCTTGTGATTTTTGGCTTCTGCATCCATAGCTACAGATGGAGCATTAGTAAACTTACTTATATCATAAGGATCTAATGCCTCTGTGCATGTTCCTATGGTAGTTGCAACTATAGCTGACCTAGAGATTGTACTTCCTGCATCTTGCTTTATATCGCCATCCTCTTTACGTTCTTGATAGTAAAAATACAATTCTGATAAAGAGATGTTCTTGTTTAATAGATATTCTAATACACTACATGCACTAAAACTTGTGCAAGCTCCCAACTCACCCTGGTCTTTTATTGGGCCATATCCTGCTCTTAAATCTGCATTTTGAGGTACTATCTGTGTCTTTTTTATTTCTTCATGAAATAATTGAGCTCCTTTTTTTATTCCTTCTCTCTTTAGATTATATTTATACTTTAATTTTTTCCCCATTGTATTTTCCTCCTAATTTTCTATAATTTCAAAAAGTAGGCTTTTCATGATATCTATTAAATGACCATCCCTTATCCATACTATGCTAGTATTTACAAGAACAACAATACACGACTAAAGATATTCTTACTTTTCCTTTTTTGCGAGTTAACTCACTTCCTTTGAAATATTTCTATT
The DNA here is from genome assembly GCF_045310515.1 of Candidatus Clostridium eludens. Lineage (NCBI taxonomy): Bacteria > Bacillati > Bacillota > Clostridia > Eubacteriales > Clostridiaceae > Clostridium > Candidatus Clostridium eludens. The sequence goes on from NZ_JBJHZX010000037.1 coordinate 1,948, forward strand.
GTTTTTTTATATTAAAAAAGAGCATATTGCTATGCCCTTTAATTACTTCATTTAATCACTACTAATTTCCTAGGATTACTTTCTTTGTCTAGTTGTACGTTAGGTGCAAAAGTAACTGCTTCTGCAACTGCATAACTACCGTCTGGATTTTTTTGTTGAGTAGCGCATTGAACTATACAACCACCCGGAACATTACATATCTTAGTGCTTTTCATCCAGCCTTGTTTTTCAGAGCTAGCTTTATGAAGTAATGCAAAAGTGTCTTCATCTCCATAAACTTCTACATCACTTATATTCTTTCTTACCTCTTCTACGTCTGTCATATTTAAACTTTTATCTTCAATTTTATTCCCTCCATTTTTGATAAAATCTAATACAGCTTGACAAGTTGCATATCTATCTTGACCACTGATCAGTTTAGTTAAACGGCTTGTATATTGGTCTTTTGTGCCACCTACTGCATATACATTTTTTACAACACTATAATCAAATGACCTTCCGTTGCTAATAGTAGGGCATTTCAAATAATCAGCCAATATTTCTGCGCTGTGCATGTCTGGGCCATAATTATAAATTACAATACTGTCCACCTTTCCATCACCCTCTCCTGTAACTAATATTTCTTCTGCAAACAAATCCATATCTACATATCCATCAACACCATCAACTAAACCAGTTTCTGAATATTGCCATGAAGATTGAGGATATGGATTAGTACTTACTCCAAAATTAGCTATCCATAATTTCAAACTAGAGTCTATTTTACCTTCTAAAAAAGTTTCATAGAAATACTTATTAGTATAAACTCCTATTTCCTTACTGGTCTTCTGCTTGAATAGATTGATAAAAGCATTTACGAAATTAGCAGGGTCATTTCCAGACCACACCCATGAATAAGAACCGGGTGGTTGTTCTATGTCTAACCAGAAAATAGTGTCTAAGTCATAATCTTCAGTATATGATATAAAAGCATTAACTTCTGCTGTTACATCTTGATGACCTGCAAAATGATAAACACCTATATTTATGCCTAGTTCTTTACAAGTACTTACTCTGTAAGGCAAATACTTGTCTTTATAATAAATGCCTTCCGTAGCTTTGTTTATGACAACTTGAATTCCTGCATTTTTTACCTTGTTCCAATCTGATACCCAATTATCAGAGTTTATATCTATACCCTTTAACATAAAATCACCCCCTTACTTTAAACGTGATTCAAGCAAGTAAAGAAAGAATGTCATAAAAGAAGCCACTAAAACTCCAAAGCCCCATTTCAAGGTATTAACTAGACTTTCTAATTGTTTGCATAGACTTGCTATTCTTTCATTAATATTCTTATGCTTTTCCTCCCATAATTTTGCATCATAATTCTCACTCATAAAGCATCTTCTAATTAATAAGCTTAAAGGGCTTATATTTAAAGTAAAGTTACTTTATTACCATCACTAAGAGTAATAATACAATCATATCTCCTAGACACCAATTACATGACTCAATATACAAGCTGCCCCTTATTGACCGCCTATAACTTATGGATTTTTTACTATGTCTATTTATCTAACAAGGTAACATTTATGTATATGTTTAATATTATAAAAGTATATAACAAAAGATGATAAGTAAAGTGTTCTAAATTACAGAATAATAAAAAACTTACTGAAATCTTATAGGCTTAATTAAAGCAATAAGATATAAAACAAATGATCATAAATTGGATAACTAAAAATATATGTTTAAGATAAAAAGGGGAGATCTTTATGTCATGCGGACGTCATAATTGTGGTCATGGAAACCAAGTAATAGTTATAATAATAATTTTATTATTATTGTGCGGATGTGGACACGGATTTAGAGACGGAATATGCTAAAATAGATTATTAGAGGGAAATGAAATTCTTCGTTTCCCTTTTTAAAAATAATAGTTTATTGTTTTAGTGATTTATTCTTCTTTATATTTTATACTCTTTTACCTTTAAATTACATCACATTATAAGGTTTGAAATATTTTATATTTCAGACCACTCAGCTTATTATCCTGCTTAGCCCATCTCCTGATTATAAATAGCTCCCATGCTAATCATATTTATTTTAGCAAGAGCCTTTTCTGCCCTGCCTTTCCATTCCTCAACTTCTTTCTCAAGTCCTTTTCTTTCTATAGGTGAGAGCCTATCCAACTTCGCTCCATCAATTTCTTCAATTCTTATAGATGTATCCCTTTTAATTTTAAATCTAAATAACTTACCGTCCCTTGCAGTCTCCCCTAAAAATAGTAATTTATTTAAGTATTGATTTGTAATATTTATAATTGAATTAAGCACTCAATACATAATGTATCTTATGTATTGAGTTGATTCCTATAGGAGTGTTAAATTAAAGGAGAACTGAAGATTCAGCCTTAAAAGGATATTTACATACCACATAGTTAATATATAACTTGTATACTTACTTGTTCGCTCTCTGCTTATTGAACCAATTAATTTACATACCACACAGTTAATATATAACCACCATTTTCATGACTTTTGAACTATTGATTTTACTATGTTGTGAATATGCAAAATTAAATTTTTTGCAGTAAACCTATAGTAATGTAAATCATTAAATTTTCAAATAACTATGTAATTCTATAAAATCAATACTTAAAAACATATCATCTAAAGAATATCTTTACTGCAATATTTTATCTGTGGAATGTCTAGGCAATTAGATATTGCCTAGAGTTAACCCTTTCCGAGTGACATACCTTGGATTTACGTTAACACCACCAATGTCCTCAGACTTAGGACGCTAAATCGCCCTGTCATATTAACTTTAAAATTATTCTTCTATATGATGTATATAATACCCACTTTTATCAGTTATGTATTTCTCACTCTTAACTATGTTTCTGCTTGCATTAAAACCTGCATTTTTCACCTTTGTTGTACTACCATTAATTCCTTTATTTAAGCTTTTATTTTATAGATGAATTTGTAAATTTACACAAACTTATCTACACTCTTACTTTTTCTATATATACTCAATATGTAATTAATCATTGTAGCACAGTTGCTATTTTCCGGAGAAAGAGACCAAGCTGTATTAAAATATACAAGAGCTTTTTTATAGTTCTTTACCATCATATATGTATAAGCCAAATTAAAAAAGTAATTTCCTGTGGGATTTTTAGCAGTAGTAATTTTTAGTAATGGAATAGCCTTATTATACTGTTTTAGTTTAACATGGCATAATGCAATATTATGCACGGAAGCTAGTTCATTGTCTCTATTTTTTACTGCCCTATTATAAATTGCAATAGCTCTTTTATAATCTTGTCTATTATAATATTCACTGGCCCTTTTAAAATATTTCACAAAAAATCACCCCTTATACCGCAAAAAACAGTCTCCACTAAAATTCTTGTAGATTGGGTCAGTTGTACCTTTAGGTGAAGTAAGACTTTCCACTATATCACATATCATCTTCTCCAGTACTAAGACATGTTAATAATTGTAGCTAATTGATTATTTATATTTTACTTACTTTTCTACTTTTTCACATCATACCGTAGTTTAGTCTTTTTTCCCCAGTATAATTCCCCGTATAATTTATCTAATATACTTAAGTGTTATATTAATCATAAGCATCAAGAGATTTGACTCATGGAATCAGAAAATAAGAACTGATATAATAAGCCCTAGTAGATTCCGGAGCTTTTGTTCTTAATGATTATATTAACGACTTAGGATAAGTCAGCCCCCTAGCAAAAATATGTTTAGGAGGATTTCGTATACTTCCCTTATCATATTCTTGTTAGGGGGCGAGTTCATTGTACTATTTTTTAGATTAAAATATTTTGTTTAATTTCTTACTGACTTTTTATAGCTGGTCTTAACAGGGTGTAAAAGTTATTAAAGAAACATCTGTTATCCTTCTGCTCCAATATCCTGATAATTCATGTTTTAATGCTTCAGGTTTTCCAAGCCCTTCATTCCTGTTTTTTTCAATATCTTTTAGTAGTTCATTAATATAACACAACCTATAAAGATATAAAGACATATAATTCCTTTTTCAAAAAAATACATATAAATGTACTCCTATTAAGTTAGATTAACACCTAATAAAAACACTTTTAACAAGGTGTACAGTTATTAGAGAAAATGACCATATTCATTTTTTATTTTATATATAAAGATACATTTTTAGTATGTTCAACATATGTTTTGGAAAATATATGCTCATTAGTTTTATTATTTAATACATAATAAAGATAGCCAGTATTTGCGGGATGAATAGCAGCGTTTATTGACTTAATTCCTGGATTGCATATAGGTGATGGTGGTAGCCCTTTATTTAAATAGGTATTATATGGGGATTGTACTGCTAGGTCTTTATCGTATAATTTGTCCTTATGCCCAACTACATATAGGATTGTTGCATCTATTTGCAATGGCATATTTTTATTTAACCTATTATAAATAACACTTGCTATTTTGGGCCTGTCTACATCTTTACCTGCTTCTTTTTCGATTAGAGAAGCTGTTATTACAATATTCCTTATATTTAGTTTGTTTTTAGTTATGTAATTTTTATCAGGTTCTATGTTTAGTTCAAAAGTTCTAAGCATCTTATTTATAATTACTTTACTTGATGTATTTTTGGGAAAAGAGTATGAAGCAGGAAACAAAAAACCATCTAATTTATGTTTATCATTTGGTAATCCCTTTAAAAACCAGTAACTATTATCTGTCCAGTTTTCGGCTTCATTTACAAAATCTTTTTCTGTAACCAATCCTGATTTTTGTAATACTTGTCCTATCTGTTCATTTGTATACCCTTCTGGTATTGTAAACTTTACTATGTTAGCTTTGTTATATAAAGTATAGCTTAAACAAAATGCTCCATATGATACTAAAATAAAAACAATAACTATAAATATAACCCTTTTAAATTTCATAATCATAAGATTCATATTCACCATAACTTATTGGATAAATAAGAATCAATGTCATCTCCTTTTGTATTATTAAATATATTTTTAGTATAACATACAGGTGCAATGATAACAAAAAAGGGTATTAGAGAACTTCCTAACAAGCGATAATGGATATCCATTATCAATGCCTGCATAATCGATTACCAATATTTGTTTGAATTATTTTTGGAAGACTTCGAATAATATAACTGTTCAATGATTTTTCTACTTTTCACAATAATATAGAGCCCCTATATCACTTCTACACGTGATACAGGGGCTTTTGATTCTACTATAAATATTTAAGCTGTAAAATATAAAGAAATCAATAAGATGTGGAGTAAACTAATTATGAAATTCCACAATAGCCCAAAAACATTGCTGCCTTTTTATATACGTACTGTTGGTTCAAGTATTGTCAACGTATTATTATAAGTGTTAAGGTTAGCTTGAGCACCTACAGGTATAGCCATTTTGTATATACCATGTCCTGATGCTAAATTTGTCATAAGAGGTTTATTCAATGGCATTATAACTTCATTAATTAAATTCTCATATGATTTACCATATGCAGACTCACAATTCGTGCATTGACCCATAATGATGCCCGCACAATCCGTAAGTTTACCTGCTAATATTAAATGCTTTATATGTCTGTAAACTGTATTAATAGGTTCATCAACTTCTTCTATTAAGAGTATCTTTCCTCCAGTATCAACTTCAAATGGAGTGCCAAGATTATCTACAAAAGATGTAAGATTACCTCCTACTATAGCTCCCGTTACATTTCCAGGGACCCTGCTTATTAGGGGCATTCCAGGAGGATTTTCAAGTTTCCTTGGTGAGATAAGTGTAGATGTAGCAGTGAAAAACTGATTCATGTTATATGCAGGCGTAGCCGATTTAAAGTCTATTAAAAGAAGACTATGAAAAGTAATTAAGTTAGCCCATGTATACAAAACATTTAATAAAATGGTTATATCACTGTAACCTGTGATAATTTTAGGATTTCGTGAGATAACAGAGTAATCAAGATATGGTATAATACCTGCAACACCTACTCCACCTCTTGAGGGGATAATGGCCCTCACAGCGGGGTTTCTAAACATTTCCATCAAATCAGAGGCTCTCTGTTGTTCTGTAGCTGCAATATATCCACCATAAGAGTACACATATTTTCCTAGAACTACATTAAAGCCCATATTCTTAAGAGTCTGTATACCAACATTAATGACATCCGCAGATAATGGACTCCCTAAAGTAACTATTCCAATTGTATCTCCTGCTCGCAAAATTTGTGGTCTCATTGCCATACTCATTCACCTTTTAAATAACTTAATAAAATATAGCCTTACAATTCCGTAAAAATTGCTCCTTGTCGCCATTTATGCCTATCACCTTCTATGGGCAGGAAGCTTAGATTTGCGGAATTAGTAAAAAACCTTATTTCATTACTACTATAATATTATATGAAGTTACTCAAATAGTTGCTAATTAATAACATAGTGTTCATTACTACTCGCCTACTTATCCATTATACGGGCTATACCCAAGCCCGATTTGATATACAACTAAGGAGGGTTGGTACATGGAGATGGTACAATAAATAGACTTTCTGCTTAATCATATGGCTTTTGAATATAGGGATTTTATCCCATTTCACTGCATAAAAAAATAGAAGGAAGCTGTTAAAATATCTCTTCCCTCCGATTAAAATTTATTTCATATTCTTACTATATGTATTCTACTGAATCACTCGTCTTGCTCCTACGTAGGCTGATCGCCAATACGGACCTAGTGGATAAATTACAACACCTTTGCTGGATGAAGCATTTATGAATTGTCCTCCACCAATATAAATTCCAACATGGCTTATAACTCCATTACTTGTGAACGAAAAGAAAACTAGATCACCTTCTCGTAAATTTCCAAAAGATATGCTTGTTCCTACATTAAGAACTTATCCCTAAATAGTTTCTGGTATGATACGATAATTAAAAAACGGGATAGAGAGGATTGTACAAATGATACAAAAGCAATCATGGGAGATAACTGATGAGTTTTGGGAAGAAGTAAAAAATCTAATACCTAAGAAACAAAGAGAACCGAATAAAGAATATAAACGAGCTGCTGGTGCTTGAAGAAAGCCAATGGAATCAAGAAAAATATTTAGAAGCAATTTTTTATATACTTCAAACAGGTATACAGTGGAAGGCACTACCAAAAGAAAAGTTTGGAGCATCTAGTTCAATTCACAGATATTTTATGGCATGGTGCAAGGCAGGAGTACTTGAGAATATGTGGAAGCTAGATACAACGAAATCCAAGGAATTGATTGAGAGTGGCTTAGTATGGATGGAAGTATGAATAAAGCTCCTTTTGCAAAAGAATCTGTTGGGGCAAATCCAACAGTTCGAGGAAAAAAACGGGATCAAAAAGCATATCCTCGTAAACGGCAGAGGAGTACCGTTATCAGTAGTGGTAACAGGAGCAAATCGTCATGATGTATCGCAACTGAGAGAAGTACTAAATTCCATAGCTATAGAACAACCAGAACCCACAGTTAAAAATCCTCAAAACCTTTGTGCGGACAATGGATATACTGGAGAGCCAGCTTTAGAAATTATAGTTCTTAGAGGCTATATTCCTCATGTAGTTTCCCGAAGATAAGAAAAAAAGAATATGGAGAACAATCCAAATTATAAAGCTCGTCGTTGGGTAGTAGAAGTAACCCATTCATGGATGAATCATTTTAGAAAATTGCTCGTTCGATTTGAGAAAACAGATATTTCCCATTTGGGCCTTATTAATTTTGCATGCGCTTTTATTGCTTTTAGAAAAACACAGATTATTTAGGGATAATCTCTAAAGCTTTCATCCTATGATACAATCTATAAGGTTTTATGATGTCAATTTCATTGGAATTATTAGTAATATGACAAACTATTTATTACATAGTATTCCAGCTAAATCACTATATATTTAACACACGTTAGAATTATAATTAACACCTGATATTCCCCACCTGTTAACATACAAGGCCACCTGTGTTCTATCTCTTATATTGAGTTTGTCAAATATATGATTATTATGTTTTTTTACTGTATTCTCAGAAATATGAAGTTTTTTTGATATCTCTTGATTACTCAAACCTTTTCCTATTTGACATAAAACTTCTTTCTCCCTTTGAGTAAGCTGTTCTATTCTTTCAGGTTCCATGGTATTTTCTCTCATCATACAGTCTATAAAATAAGAATCATAGTATTTTTTCCCTCTGTAAATCCTATCTATAATGCATAAAAGTTCCATCTCATCTGATTTTCCTAATATGTACCCCTCTACACCGCACCTAATGGCTTCTACAAAAATATTTTTATCTTCATTAAAATCCAACATTATGAATTTGCTTTTAACACCACTTTCCTTCATTTCTTTAATTAGCAGCAATTCATCTTTATTTTTTTGATGCAAATCCAATAAAACAGTATTAATCTTACTTGATTTAATTAATGACACTGCTTCCTCTAATGTTTCTGCAACAAGCATTATGTTAGCACAATTACACCTTGATACAACTGAGTATATACCCTCCATTATTAAAGCACAACTTGATAAAATAATAACCTTCATAATGTATTTCCCCCGTTTTTTCCAACAGTAATATCACTTAATTCTCTATATAAAATAAAAAGACCCAATTTAACCATATAAACGGTAAAATTAGGTCGGTTGCACCATTGACTCCGTATGTCCTAAAAGTGCCCAAATACAAAACATACTTCTTTGTCCCCCTGTTTCCTATAATATTTCATCCCAAATTTCGTATTTATATTTGCTCTTTGGGTTAACTTTTAGCATAGAGTGAATTTTTTTTCCTATCCACAAAAGCATGATGTACCTCCATCACCATTAGATTTGGCTTAATTTATATCCTAATATGAATATTTTATATTTTAATCTTATACTAATATCGGCAAATCACAATATGAACTTTATGGAAGTTCGTCGGTAAACAAGTTCTTATATCACACCTTAATTAAAAAAACATCAATAAGTTTAAAAATAAAATTAAGCAACTCCTAACCTGTAGTATTTAATCACAAATAAAGAATTGCTCTAATTTTATTTTTTGTACAGCCTTATTGGGGAACTAAATTATCATATAACTTTTCCGTTTAGTATCCTCTTTGTTTAAGGATATAGGCAGCAGCGTATTTTCTACCGCCAGTATCCAACCTAATCCACTTTCATAACTCGTAACTTTTTTCCACAAACTGCAAATGCAATACCCCTTACTAAATCTTTGCTCACTATAGTAGACTTATCAACAATATTCTGAGTTTTTCATCATTACACTGTGCCCTAAATCCTCTACAACATATACCTCGGCATCAACAGGATTAGCAACTTTTACAAAAATCTCCTCCATATATGCAGATTTTTCACGACAATAGGTTATCTTCTGATTATAGCAATTATTGAAAATACTACTGTCTTCTGTCTTCCTTAATTCAAATACTTGTAAATGACCCACAGAAAAGTTATCCATCCTCTTTAACATATCAATGGCATTCCATATTTTAATTTGAATTTCCTCATCTATATCTTCACGTATTCCTTTTGTCACCTTTCTTGCCACGTCTCTCTCCCTTTACCTTTTACAAATAAAATAACCTTAATTATCAATGAAAACCACACTTAAGGTTATTTAACTTGCTTTTATCAGATGAAAAAATATCACCTAATCTCCTATCTATGTTAATATTAGATACCTACATATTTTCTTCTACTCATTTTGAGACTTTCCTACTAACTAATTTCTTATTTCACTATTTGTTTCTTTACTGTTTCTATATTTTAAATTATATTATATTTATTGAAATAATTCAGTATCTGAGATTACAAAAGTATTAGGGCATGTCTGAAAACTTAAAATTGCATAAAAGCCAAATTGTTGGTAAAATAAGAAAAAAACTTGGAGATTAATATTATGGCACAAAAACGTTATGAAATGTCGGATGAACAATGGATTCAAATTAAAGATTTATTCCCGGTAGCTAAAACAGGACGCCCTCCTATTGACAACCATCTTATGTTTAATGCAATCCTATGGATTGCCAGAAGTGGTTCTGCTTGGCGTGATTTACCGGAGCGCTTCAGTTCCTGGAAAACTGTATACAGCAGGTTTTGTAAATGGCGTGATGACGGTACTTTACTAAATATTTTTCAGACCCTAAATGAAGAAGCAGACTATGAAAATTTAAGTATTGACTCTACTTCTGTAAAGGCTCATCAGCACAGTGCAGAAGCTAAAAAGGGGCAATAAATCATGAGTTCAACCAACACATTGGAAAGAGCCGTGGTGGAAATACGACCAAAGTACATGCAATTGTTGATGGGTTAGGCAATCCGATTTATTTTCAGTTATCCTCTGGCGATGTAAATGACAATACACTGGCCATTGAGGTGCTGTCTCATGTAAAAATAAAGAATAGCAATATCCTAGGAGATAAGGCATATGTAACAAAGGAAATAAGAAAATATATTTCATCCAAAGAGGCATCGTACACGATTCCTTCCAAGTCCAATACTAAAGATCCATGCAAATGTGATCGCTGGCTCTATAAAGATCGTCACTTGATAAAATACTTTTTTAATAAAATCAAGCATTTTCGTAGAATTACAACCCGGTACGATAAGCTGGCATCTTCCTTTCTTGCCTTTGTTTATTGTGATTCGATATTTATTTTGTGCAAATAGTATAGGAACTTGCCTTTTCAGACACGCACTATATATTCCTAAAATAATTTCTATCTACTCTAATCTAAGCTTAAAATTATTTCTACATATGCTATAATAATTACACAAGATACAGTATTTTTAGCTAAGCATTTCCTTAAATTTATATCTTACAAAAATGTTGTTGCAGTCGGCCTAGTAGCATAAACCAGCTATGATAAGCTAATACAATAAAGCAAGAATACAACTTGAAAGCACATATACTAAAAGTTAACACATCACAAACATAATGTTTGGAGGTATGGTTATATTGGAAGAATTCCAAGAATTTATTGATTATTTTATTGATAAGAGACTTAATAATATTTCATTTAACCTAAACAAGAAAGACAACAAATATAAAAAATTGGAGATTCAATTGCTAGAGGTACAAGATAAATTACTAAGCACAATTGATGAAGAATTACAGGAGCCATTTGTGAAATATGGGGACATTATAAATGCACAGATGGCGATTATGTACAGAGAAATTTATATATGTGCTTTTAAGGATGCTTTGAAGTCTATTGGAATGATTGAAACCATAAAAAATAAGTAGAATGTTTTTAATATATACACCTGGTAATACTGCTATTTTAGAAATGAATTGCAACTGCAAGTTAATGTGAAATAACTATAAATACTGAAGAAAAAAATTAAAAATGCACCTCTAGGAAATAGTGCATTTTTAAACCAGGAATATTGTTAACGCAAAATAACACGGAACTATTTAAATATATTATATCACATGTTTTAAAAAATCAAACAAAATAGATACCTAAAATTATTTCTGAACTGGAACATTATTTACTTCCAGCACAGTACCTTTTATAATATTATAAATTTCATCATATGAAAGTCCTATCTTTCCCTTTATAAGCTCTAATACCTTAGGGTGTTTAACCGCACCTTTCCAATTAGATTCCTTTCCTAAATTCAAGGCTCTCTGCTGGATATTAAAAACTACCCACTTACCCACCACTCATGGATGAATCGCTTTAGAAAAATTAAAGTTATTTAAGGATAAACTTTTAGTCTATGCAAACATAAAGCATAAAAAAATAGGGCGAAATGCCCTAGGCCTTTGATACCAGACTATTTCTTTTCTATTCCTACCACACACTCAATATGTGTTTTGATAGAAAGATGATACTAATACGCATTAATATTGGTTTCACGTAAAGATATACCCCTCTAAAATGTGGAGGCACGTGGATTTATTTGGTTTTATATTTTTACGCAGTTAATCATTTACCACTCTATACATTACCCACTTGTTTAAATTAGGATATCTCTTTTCACAAATACAAAGTGAGCAATTAAATAACTTGCAATAGTCCAAATTATTAGTATTAAGATAATAAAAGCAGTTGTAGGATACGTAAGTCCTAAAGTCATAGCAGCCCCGCCTGACAATACCGCATTTACATCGCCATATATAATAAAAATAAAAGATGTAATTTCCTTTGTAATGGTAGCAACATTCTGTAAAGCACTTACGGCAATTATAGCTGCTATACTTACGCTCATTGCAATCATGCTGCTTTTTGAAACAGTTGAAATCATGAAAACAAAAGTAGTACATGCAATTATAAAAAGTATTTGTAGAAGAAATGCTTCTATAAGATATTTAAACATGGGTACCATGTGTGCTGTACCGGCAATAGATATCAGGTCATGTCCACCAAATTGATTAACGTATGATAAATCGTATTGAAACCTCTCACCAACTAAAACAGGATAATTCATATTCCCAAAGCCTGTAAATATTCCTATGAGTGCAAAGGCAATTAACTCTATGCCACAAATAAGGACAACAGCAGATAAAATTGATGTTATGTACTTTGAAAATAATATCTTCGCTCTAGATATTGGTTGTATAAGAAGAAATTTTGCTGTTGGAGGAGTATATTCCCCAGATACCATATCTGATAAAAAAATTGCTACTCCTACAGCTAAAAATATCATTCCGAGAGTTTTAAATAATGTTTGCAGGTAATTCGCTCCATTAAATTCATAATCTTCCATAGGTTTTATGTTATTTCTTAATAAATATTGAGCAATTGTTAGCTGTTTTCTATTTTGTTCCTTCATCCTAGCAGATATAGTAGTGCTTTGAAGGTTTTTTTGAATGTTTTGTATATCTGTTTTTAAGGTTTCTTTCCAATCAGTCTGCACGGGAGCAGGATTGTCTTTTATTTTTTGGATCTCAGCCTGCAAGCTTTTAATGTTATTCTCGTACATCAGTTTTTCATCCTCTGATGTTCTATTTGAATTTATTCTGTTTCCTAATCTATCAATATTGGATTGAATCTCCTGTATTCTATATTTAGGATCTTGATTTCTTGCCATTAATTCATTTTCCTTATACAATCCAAAAGCTATAAGTATTATTAAAACTATAAAGGCGATTAAAGTAACAAGTGTTTTCCTTCTAAAGATCAATTTTATTATTTCATTTTTTATAAGTGTAATCATTCTCTGATTCCTCCTTCCACAAGCTCCATGTATCTTTCTTCTAATTCTTGATGCTTCTTATATGCTTCTTCAATATGAACTTTATTTTCAGCAAGTTTAAAAATCAACTCAGGTAAGCATCCCTTTTGGATTTTTAAATTAAATGTATTCTCTATGCTATTAATATTTTTTATGTATTCCAAGGATTTTAAAACCTCTAAGCAAACTTCTTCCTCTCTAACGGTTAGCGATATTGTTTCAATGCCTTCTTTCTCAATATCATTTTTAACACTTTCCACAGATTTAATAATACCACCATTAATAAAAGCAACGGTATCACATAACTGTTGCACCTCTCCTAAAATATGTGAAGATATAAAAACAGAAGTGTTATTTTCTCGCACAATTTTTTTCACAATATCTCTAAAATCAAGTATACCGGATGGATCAAGTCCATTATTAGGTTCATCTAGAATGAGTAATTTAGGTCTTGTTAATAATGCCGCTGCAAGTCCAAGTCTCTGTTTCATTCCCAATGAGTATTTTCTTACCGTATCTCCAATCCTATCTTTTAACCCCACTAATCCAACCATTTCGTCTACATAAGCTCTTGGTACGTTCCTATTCCTTGCTATCTGCATTAGATTCTCTGTTCCTGAAAGATAACCATATAGTTCAGGATTTTCAACTACTGCCCCAACATTATCTAAAGCTAATTCTCTCTCTTTTTCAATATTATGTCCCATTATATGTATGCTTCCTTCTGTTGGTTCAATTAGACCTACCAGCATTCTTATTGTAGTCGTTTTACCTGCACCATTGGGGCCGAGAAAACCAAATATTTCTCCTTCCTTTACAGAAAAGCTTATATCCTTTATTATTTCTCGTTTACCCAGATGCTTTTTTACATCTTTTACTTCTAATACATTCATTAAAGTTCTCCTCTCCTTAATGTATATCAACTTATTACTTTTATGCTATAACACACTCGCCATCATAAATTTAAAAAATAATGATCCCGACATGTATTATACTGCTCCTGTACAATTTTTATATACCCCCTGATTAATGTGCTCTCTATTATAAATATTCTAGATTAAAATCTGATTAAAAAATTCTCAGGCTAATATTAAAAATTACACAAAATATACCTACCTTAAATAAATATTTATGGGTGCATGTGCTAACTCGTATTCAACAATAACTCAGTTGTGTTATTTAATTTAAAATCGAAAGGATGGTCAAGATAACTTTCTCTCTCCCTAGCCAGCCTATTTTTGTAACTTTATTCAATCTTACATTCAATCTCAATACCATCAAGCAAACTTACAGTAATCTTCTCCCCATCAAACACAGCCATTTTCTCCACTATCCTAAAAAACAAATCATTGCTTTTTCAATAATTGTCGGTACAGTATCTTGCCGTTGTAAACTCCAACATCAAAATGCATGAGTATTTCAACATGATATATTAACTATTTACATTGAGAAGCATGGTAGCCTCCCCTTAGGCACAACCCCATTTATTGAGGCCTCCCTCAAGGCTATAAAGCCATATATGCAGAGGCTCAATGTCAATGGTTAATATATCTACCTTGGAGTTTAATTACATTTTGATGTTGGAGCTTTTCTACATTTTCATGCTTCTTTCCAAAGCTAGTTGATATTAAAATATATTTGCTGTGATTTTTATGCAATAGACTTGTTTTATTTATGCGAAAATTTAAGTTTTTAACTAATAGTGGAAAGAACCATTTTCATGCCACCATGTACGCCTATTCTATTTCTTACTTGTTGTTGTACACATATCTCCCTGGTATAGACCCCGCTATTTCATTCCAATTGCCGACATGCTGATCGGCAACTCTATGACAAGTATCTCCTTGGGAGTAAGCCGTTTAGTTGATGGAATACGGGCACAGAAAAATTTGGTTAAAGAATCTTTAATGCTTGGTGCAACACCAAAAATGGCAGCAAAGCAAATTGTGGATAATGCTTTTGATTCGGCAATCCTGTCTACCATCAATTTCATGGTTGGTATAGAAATTGTTTTTTTACCAGGTATGATGACAGTGCAAATACTATCTGGCACCTGTTACAACGATAGAGTTACGATTATTCTTGGAATATTTGGCAGTGTAGCATTGATAGGAATTTTATTTGTACAGTTAGGCTATAAAACGTTTTTCAATGAGTAAAGCCAATTAACAATTGGTAACTAGTAAATAATGTTTTAAGTATAAATACAGAGTCCCTATGCTTCATTTCAAGGCTTTCCATATGAGCTTTATTTTTTTCTCTTATCTGTATCTTCCCAAGTTCACTAAATCTGATAAGGACAATTTACTGATGATTTCATAACCGTTTCCTTGTCCCCGTGGTCTAACAATAACTGTTCCCATGTTCGGGATTTGGCCTAAACCAATCCCTTCTGGAAAACTATGAGCAATTATGACCTTGTTGCTCCCCTTAGGCGGTATGACTTCCAACCTTGACTGAAAAGAGCCTAATATTCTTTGTTGCTCTGCAGCAGATATACTTCCACTTAATTTATAAACTTCAAACCAAAATGGGTCGATTTGAACATTTGACCTTCCAAAAGCCAATTGTGCCGTTTCTATAGTTCTGCAAAATGGACTCGTTAGGACAGGATAATTGATAGGAATTCGTAAATTACGAAGAATTTGACCGTAATAAATTGCTTGTCTTCTTCCCATTTCAGAAAGATTTCTTTGAGTAAAACAATATAGAAAATTTAGATAAGGTTGATCTTCTCCAACTGTTGCTTCCCCATGTCTAACATATAGTATATATCCCCCGCCCCTTAACAAACCTATTAACGAATTATTCAATTTAACTTCTCCCTTCCGTTTACTTTTTATAATAATAATTTAATTTATGATAATCACCACAAGGATGTTAACCCATATTTTATATGGTCTTCAGTTACTTTGGGCACTCCCGGAAAGCAATATTTATCGCATACTATAAAACTGGAAAAAGTCAAGGCAATTACGGTGAAAATAAAAAGCCGGTCAAGGCAATTACCAACCACCCCAACCGGCATTTTAATGTTTTATTCAATCTCACACTCAACATTTGTCCCATCGAGCAGTGTAACAATAATTTTTACTCCCTCAAACACTGTCATTTTCTCAATTATTCTAAAATACAAATTAATATCAAACTCTACTATTGGCTTAGCATCCCCAATGATTTCTATAAATTGTGATGCTTTGTATTTTGGGAGAAGGTCACTTTTTTTAAAACTCTCCTTCCACTTCCTTATAAAGCATTCTTTGTTTTCAACCATGGCATTAAATACTTCAACAAACACCCTGTATAAAACCCTATCATCTATACGTTTATTATCACAACTCTTTTTACCTTTTACTTTATATTTTCTAAAGAATCAAAAATACATTTCTTCGTTTTATGTTTTAGGCATTCCCAAATCCTCAAATACTCTTTTTTGTGGTATACAAAAATAACGGATACTTTTTTTAATGCACCCCAAAATATAATTGCACATAAAATAAAGTTGCGTAAAAATTGTATTACTCCAATCCCCCTAAACCCTTATGAACCAATAGCTACAGCATATCTTATGAATAGTAACATTCTGAAAAAGGTGCAGCATTACTATTCACTAAGCCTCCATAAACCTAGTAATATCAATAGCTTAAAGCAATATTAACTTATTTGTTTGTTTTGGAAAACTGTAGTTTTTTCAAGTTTTATTAGTAACTTTCCATTAAGCAAAAAAGCCTAGATCCTTTTAGAATCAGGGCTTTAGGCCTTTATCCTTATTGGAGTACTACAAAAATCATCACACTTTTTCTGGAGTATTGGATGCAACGTAACTTTTGATAAAGTAATACTCCAGTTTATAGAAATAATATAAACCGGGTTATCTTCATTTCACTATGTTACTTATTTTCAAAATTTAAGACTATTTTATAATTAAGTGCATTCTGATATTGTTCATCTGTTATGTACTTATTTTCTTTCATCTTTTCCAATATTAGATCTCTTCGCTGTAAGGTATTATTCAAATGATTTATTGGATCATAATATTCAGGATTATTAGGTATGGCAGCTAATAAACACAATTGTGAGAGGTTCAATTGCCTACAGTCCTTATTAAAAAATTTTTTAGCAGCAGAATTAATACCATAAGTACCGTTGCTGAAATTAATAATATTAACATAAAATTCTAATATTTGGTCCTTGGTGAATTTTTGTTCTAGTTTAGTAGCAATAACCATCTCTTCTAATTTTCTTTGGTAGTTTTTATCAAAATCTAGAAACACATTTCTTGCCAGTTGCTGAGTAATAGTACTTCCCCCTTGTGTTATATTCCCATTGTTGGCCAAAAACGAATATATAGCTCTAAAGATTGCCTCTATACTCACCCCTCCATGTTTATAAAAATCCTTATCTTCAACAGCAACAAAAGCATTTTTTACATCATTGGGGATTTGTGCTGATTGTAAATATAACGATTCTGTATTATTTAAATAATCTGCCCTCTCTTTAAAAGTATATTCCGAACAATTATTTACTTTTATAGTTGCATCGTTATACAAAGATTTAATGGTTGGCCAATATTTATAATAAATGAATCCACTAAAAATAACTATTAATATAAAAACGCTTAAAAATATCCGTCTAAGTAAATTATTTATCTTACTTTTTTTCTTTGCCATTCAAAATTTCCTTTCTTGAAAAATTTTATTTTATATATTACATCATAGTATCTGCTTTAATACAAGAAAAAAATCATCATAATTAAGTATCTCTAGGTATTCTATTTAATATCATAGTGACCATACTCTTTTATCTTAGGTTAAAATAAATATCATAATTACACTAGACACAATCAACTTTGTAAACAACACAAAATTCACAACATCATTTAGCATCATAATACACAATTATTAGTTATAATAATATAATAAGTTACCATAATAGTTTTATAGTATAAGGAATCCCACAAAATTGGTTTACTACAATAAATCAATTTTATGGGATTCTTTATATTTAGGGTATCTAAACGCACATTAAACTAAATATTTATAGCCAAAATTAATCGTATCAAGTGTTTTACCTATATTATACTTTGCACCTTATTTTATCACTCTCAATTTTATGTGGAGAAAATTGATATAACCTCAATTATTTAAATAGGCTTCCTGAAATTTTATTACCATATTTACTTATCAATCCATAATTATATACTCCCAATAACTCTCCTTCATACTGTACTGATTTTCCCGTAGGTACTTCAGTTACAGTATTTTGAGATGGATTATTTATATATATCCTACCATCCCTTAACACATAAATATTTCTTTTGTCTACATACTCTGATAATTTATACACCCTACAGCTGGTTGTTTGTTCAGTTAAGTTAGTAATAAATATCTTATTTATCTTGTTGTATTCTCCATTACCTATGTATATCTGATAATTATTATCTGTACCCAATAAATAGTGTACAGCATTCTCTCCGGTGGATACTACTTCCTCTCCTTTTCCTCTTATTCTATTAGAACTTCTATCCTCATATATAAGCTGATCTCCATCTATTGCATCTACAGCAGCTATATTTCCAAGCTCGACTCCTCGAAATTTCACTAGATTCATAGTAGTCATACGATCTATTCTATATATTTGACTTTTCTCTCCTTCTGCTGACGAAATAACATAAGTTACATTGCTTGCCCCAGAAAATGCAACATTTTTGACTTCATAATTACTATCTGGCAGCAATACTTCAAGTACTTGATTTTCAGAATTTTTACGTTTTGTTTTAGCATCCCTTTTAGCATCATACGCATCAAACTCTAAATAGCCTGAGCCAGCTCTTGAAACCTTCTCCACCATAAGTATTACATCACTATCCAAATCCCATGTATAGTAAGAGAGCTTTGAGCCATCTTCCACATCAACTTCTTTTTTCTCATTAGTATTTGTATTAACTACATATATATTACCATTTTCATAATAGGATATATAGTTTCCATTATAAGATACTTTTATATTTTCAGCATCATCAGGTACTTTAACCTTAATCTTAGTACCAGATTTATTTGAAAATATATCAACTTTTTTTATATTAAAATTTGTTTGATCCTCAATATAAAACTTCTGTACTAAAAATAAGCCCGTTAACTCTAAAATTATAGTCATTAAAGTCCATACAATTATTCTCTTAAGTATTTTCATAAGCATTAAACACTCCTTAAGGTTCTACACATATTGCAGTAGCTACAGTCCTTTCTCCATTCCAGTCACAAGGATTATTTATTACTTCCCCATCAAAATACATAGTAGAGGATGAGCCACCATCTAAATTTGAGGCATTATATACCCCTCTCTGTAAAAGTATAGTTTGAACTTCTTTTAAACTAGCACCAAGCTCAACACCTCTTCTTCCATCGATTACCACCATTACAATAGTTCCATCAATTTTTTGCCCTATAGCAGTTCTGGGATTTAGGCCTGGGCCTACAGAAACAGTTTTCCCATTTATTATAAGTGGTGTGTCAAATGAAAGCGCCTCTGTTACATTTTGAGCTAACAAATCACTTAAGCTATGTTCTCCAACTATTAATTTCCCGTTAGAAGTAAATGCTGCTACACTCATTTTTTCATCCGGAGCTATATCTTTATTAATACTTTTACCCTCTGATATTACTATACCATCTGGATATGCCCCAGTTCCTGTCCAAAGTTCTCCATTTGATGTTTTATCTTGAAACCCTCCCCCATTTATAGCAGCAACAGCTCCATTATCTTTAGCCATCTCACTGGTTTTCTCTCCAACTCTTCCTAAATTTTTAGTATAGCCTACTTTTATTCTGGTTGGATCTTTTATTTCCAATATATATCCACTAAATTTGGTTGTAGCAGGTATAGTATACTCTTCCATACCCTTATCACCACGATGTTCTATACTAACTCCACCTTTGTTCTGCACTTGGCTTTCAGATATCTGTCCGCTTTTGTTTTCATTCAATATTTGGTCTATCTTATACTTGGACAAAAAAGCAGTAGCTATGTACTGACATCTAAAAGTCTTCATAGCTGTACCAACTACCATATTTCTTACACCTGTAAAAGGCCCATAGAATAATACTAGCGGTGATGTTACTGCAATAATTACAATCTCATAAATTATAAAAAGCAAAAAACCTCTAAAAAACTTCTTATTTTTTCTCTTTTTAACAGCTCCTTTGATATCGCTCATATTATTTACCTCCATAAAACGGTGATAATAAGTACAGGATTTAATACATAAAAGACAGCAGAATTTAATTTTTTTCAACAATACCTACATACAACGCCAGAAATTAGTAGGCAAGTATTTGCCATCATTATAAAATCCATCCCTCATATTTATATTATCATTATTTCTAACATTAGCTCTTAATCGTTGTACTTGAAAATTTAGGTTGCTTATTTCGATATATGCACAGTTTTTTCACTTGTATAACCATTGATTCCCAAAAATTATATTCTCATATAATCTTCAATATATCATTCAATTCTGATTAATTTACCAAAGTATTCTTGTGTCTGTTCCACTATAAAGTATTCTATGATTTTCCAATTACTACCTTATCTGTTATGCTAAATGAAATATCTCAATATTATATTGTAGATATTTTTATGTTACATTCATTGAATTAAAATTTGATTAAAAAGTATGCTAAATTATAATTCGATATTGTATGAATATTATATAAATGCTGTATGGAAATAAATATTCATACCTACTATAAATACATTATACATATATTAGTTATTAATATGCTATTATTCTGGAGGGCATATAGAAAAAATAAGTTTATACTTCCTTATGATTTTACAAGAATGACGGAAAACTTGGGAATAGATTTGATATTTTAGTTTTGTATAATATAGGTTCGTATGTGTTTTTACTCCTTTTAGAAAATCGAGAATTACTCAAGGATAAACCCTGAATCTGGGAATAAGCTTTTTATATTAAGTACTTATATCCAAAATTAATCGTATCAATAGCTCTATCTATACTATACTTTCCACATTTAACCTTCTCAATATATAATTCCTCTACTTTCCTAACTTCCCAGGGAGTACGCCTTATTTTCTCCATAGCTCTATACTCCATTTGCCTTGCTCTAATCCCTGTAACATTAAATATTTCTCCTACTTCTTATTGCAATAATATTTAGCTAAAATATTTATCCACTGCCATATAAATATTTGTCGGCAAAATTCATGGTTTCTATGGCCCAGTGAATACTATGACTTGATTCCTCTCTTTTTTGGATATACAGTTCTTTTGCCTTCCTTGCTCCCCAAGGTGATTTTCTCATTTTTTCAAGGGCTGTACGTTCAATATTATTAATCGTAACTTTAGTAACATTATATATCTCCCCAGCCTGCTGACAGGTCATATATTTACAGTTGTCCCAGCCATACCTTAATTTCAATATTTCCCTTTCTCTCAAAGTATTATATTTATTCATGGTTTCTTCAAGTTCCTTATGTAACTGCTGATTATATATTTTTTCCTCAACGTTCTCAAAACTATAGTCTACACCTTCTATACAGTCCATAAGCTCAATATCCTCATCACCGGAAGTAGAAATATTAAGACTTGTTTCTTCAATAGAATTGGTTTTTTCGGTATAGAACCTATTGGCAAGTTTATATACTAAGCCTTTATTAAGCTCTACAAGCTCATTTAAGGCATGTTTATTCCCACCTTGATATAATTTTACCAACTCCTCATTAGTCACTTAAATCACCCATAACAGTGTTAATTTTATTCATGGCTTTATTAATCCATCTACCCATAGTTTTGGTTGATACATGATATATATTTTTCACCTGGTTTACGGGTACCTGTTGCCAACATACCTGGTATAATATATTTTTTTCATCTTCGGTAAGCAGGCTGAACCCTACATTAACACTGGATATTTCATTTTTAAGTCTGGATACCTTGTTACACTTTTTCAAATAATTCTTATACTGAATTTTATTATTCCTGTCAGGTTCTATACACTCGGCTTCCAGCATCTTTATTTCATGCAGTTTCCGGAAATATAACTTTAAATCCTGGCGTTCTATCTTATCTTTTATCATGGTAGGACCTCCCCTTAATTCTTTTATAACTTCTATGCCTCATAAGTTTCTCTATATCAGAAAAGGAGAGGTATTCACCTCTCCCTAATTCACCTTTGTTTAGTTTTTTGCTATCCCTGTATTTTTCTTTTGGAATTTCTCTTGTTTCCACATTTCCCACTCCCTTTTCAATAAGAATAAAATAATTTTTTACTCAAGCCTGTGTAAGTTTAGTAAAATCAATATCTTTTATACACTTATTAAAATAAACTTTCTTAATTCAGAAGAAATCTTCAAGTTTTTTCACTGCTATACTTCCAGTATGCTCTATATCCTGCTTATCCTTCCATTCTTTAGGTTTTCTATTTTTTAACCAGAATATTTGAGCTGTGGTATCTGGAACAACTTCTTTTTTAACAATCTTTGTAACTACCATATCATAAGTGGGAAAGCCGTGTATATCTGTTAATACTTTTCCGTTTTTATCTTTCCGTAGTACTCTTTCTCTGATAACTTCGGTGTACGAGTATCCTAAAGCTCTTTTTAAGAGAGCATTTTCAACTTCAAAGTCAATTACCTCTTTGCCCTTTTTTAGGGCGTTCTCAAACTCCGCAAAAGTTCTTTTGTATTTATAAAATGCCGTCTTACCTATACCTAAATTCTTTGCTATTTGTTCATCAGTAAGTCCATCTCTTGCCCAACCTTCTACTAATATTAATTTATCCTTTACAGTATCCAATTTTGATTTTCCCATAAACTCACCACCCGCCTTATTCATTTTGTTTTGGAAATAGAAAAGAGCCTCTTGCTCCATCAAGGCTACTTTATTATTGATTGATATTTTGATTTATCCCTATCTTCTGGATTTATATACTCAAAATCTCCAGTTGAATTTTTCTTTATACCTAACTTCTCATACTTCTTACTTTTTACTTTACGTTTAGTAACCATCAATACCGCCTCTAAATTAGTACTTATATTAATCTATTATTTTATGCACATTTCTACAAATTATCCACAAGTTATGCACATTATCCACAATATTCAAATAATTTAACTTTTTCAAACAAAAATAAGCACTCTAAATGACGAGTGCTTACTTTATATATTTATTTTAA
Source organism: Candidatus Clostridium eludens (assembly GCF_045310515.1). Lineage (NCBI taxonomy): Bacteria > Bacillati > Bacillota > Clostridia > Eubacteriales > Clostridiaceae > Clostridium > Candidatus Clostridium eludens. Next base: position 25,375 of record NZ_JBJHZX010000037.1, read on the forward strand.
AGGAACCAATATCTATATACTACAATTTGGCAGTTACATTTAAGTTTAACGTGCCCTGCAACTACAGACACGGCTCTGACAATTACCATCACTTTTTAATGAGAGCTATGTAAATAAATTATTTTCACTTTCGATAAGGTATTTCCTTAGGATACTTATAATTATATACAGTATTTGTTAAAACTTAATGACATATTAATTAACTATTTGTGAATAATATGAAATACATATAAATTTATACATAACATCTTATTGAATAATTACTTTAAAGCACCTAGCTTTTAACCAGATGCCTTACACATCCTATAGTATTAAATTTTATTTACGATTTTCCTCATTGGAGCTCTACTTAACCCTAGATCCACATGTATATTGAAAGATTCGCCATAAGTTATTACCAGTGTACTCCCTGATGTTCTCACTATAACTATCGTACTACATTTTGGCAATATTTTAATTCCAATACAATTCCTGTTTAATTCCACTTTAATTCCTGAATAATTCCTAATCATTTTGAAGTGCAACATAAAAATACTGTAAAATTCTTTTGACTATCACGATATTTTTACATGTTAAATCTCTAATTTTTAGTATCTTAAGCTTATTTTTATCAGTTTTCATTCATCATCCTTGTTAACCTTTTTAGTAACTATTACTGTAATAATTACTCCTATAATAACCATAATTAAAGCAGAGAAACATGCAATTGCTAAATCATTGTTCTGTGCAATTGTTCCTTTAATCTTTATCAAATTACTCTTAGCTATAATGATTGATACTACTACTGCAATTAATACATATTTAAGTTCATGTAGTATAAGTTTTTTTATATTACTATGCTTATCTTTAACCCCTATAAGTGCACTAGAGCAAGCAAGTCTAACAATATAATAAGTAATACATACGCACATAATAAAAAATGTATTAGCAGGGTATTGTAGCCATCTTACACCCAGTCCATAAATTATTGAATCCAAAATAATTAACCAACATAGCAATATAAATGATTGATTGCCAATCTTATTTCTTTGTTGTAATTGCATTTCATCTAATTTATTTTTTTCCATTTTTATCATCCTCCCAAAAAATTTGATCCAAGGTCCTGTCTAATACTCTACAAATTGAAATACATAAATTTATTGATGGATTATAGTCACCATTTTCAACTGCATTAATTGTTTGCCTAGTAACTCCAACAGCATTAGCTAAATCCTTTTGTGACATATCCTTAGCTGCTCTTGCAGATTTCAATTTTAAATTTTTACTCATGAAATCACCTCAATATTATTGTAATATCTTTATAATTATGTGTCAAATATATATTACACATAGTAAAGTTAATAATACACATTAAATTAACCACCGTATTATTTAATCTTGAAAAAACATTAATTTAATTGCCTTTTTCGTATAAATTTCATTCTATACACTAATCTATGCATACCAATTTACTATATTTTTAATCAACCTATGCCTTCTCTTTGTAGCTCCTCCTGGAGACATATTAAATTTTACTCCAACCTGCAAATCTGTTTTATTGTATTTATACTTATACTTCAGAGATTCCTGATCCTCAATTCTTAAATCTTTAATATTAGCTTCAATAACAGCATTATCTGCTTCCATATTTCTAAGAACTTCTTCTATATCTGCAACCTGTTCTCTCTTCCATGACTGCTCTTTAATTAACTTATCCGTTATACGTAGCAAAGTCCTCTCGGCATAACTTTCACCTGTAGGACTTGTCTGGATTCTTTCTTCATAAGTTATAGCTCTTGATTCTTCAGGGAGGTTTACTACAGCATTTTTAAGCTTGTACTCTATTTCATTTATCTGCTTTCTTAGGATATCCAATTTCGTACTCAGCACTCTAATTCTTTTATCTTTGTTAAAGTAGTTCCGAAGTTTTTCTTCCATTTCAATAGACTTTACTTCATTCATTATTTCGATTCCTCCCCTTAAATCTTATTTAAGCTAAATCTTTATATTCCCACAATCTTAATTGGCCTTTTAATGGTATTGGCTCTCTCAGTACTTCAATACTATCAAAAATCCAAGCTTATCTTCCTAGTGAATAATCTCCAAAGATTAGTTCCTTGCATTGAACTATGATCCTTGGAACTTCTGTATGTGCTAGATTATTTTTTATTGAATAAACTGTATTGGGTATATATTCCACCAAATGTTTTTTCATACTATCCTATAGATTTACCCAGCGCTAAATTTCTCCGGTAAGATTTTACTGTATTAGTACTTCATGTCTTACTTTTACCTGAATTACCACACTAATCTATCTTCAGATGCTCATCTTCTGGATGTTTGCATAGAGTTTGAAATGCCACTTAAAAACACCCCAAAATTCAAACATGAATAATGCGGTGTTCCAGTAATTATTCAGTTTTTATAGTTGAATCATTAAATATTATCTAATAATATCTACAGTTCCTTCTTTTCTCGGTGCTGCTTTAGGGATATCGCCCAAGTTATAGCCAATTGCGGCTGCCCCACAAACTATGTAGTTTTCTGAAATTCCAATATCAGTTAATGCCTTTCTTACATCTTTATCACCACAAAACCAAGTTAACTGATTTATAAAACATCCCCCTAATCCTATTGAATGTGTTGCTAAAAGAATGTTTTCTAATGCAATTGCACAATCAGCCATACAATTAGAATATTCTCTATCATTAGATACTATGATTAGTGTTGGTGCATTATAGTAAAATTTGTAGTTATCGCTTTCTGCAGCTTTTTTTCCAGACTTTTTTGAACGATAGGTTTTCTCATTTACTTCCAGATCCTTAAAAGCTTTCCTTACTAAAGAATTTAACTGTTCTAGTTTTTCTTTATTTTGCACCACAGTAAATCGCCAAGTTTGTGAATTGCCACCGCTTGGTGCATATTTGCCAGACTCAAGAATAATATTTAGTTGCTCATCGGAAATCTGTTCTTCTTTATAGGTTCTAATACTTCTTCTTGTTAAAATATTTTGAATTACCTCATTCATTTAATCAGCCTCCGTACTTATAATAATCAAACTTAATAAATATTTTAATTTCATCATTATTGTGTCGTTTGGGCACCTATATTATTATACCATGCCAAAATAAACATATATTTATTTTATGATTACAAAATTTATAGTTTAACAATAAGCATTAATTATTGGATATTTCAAGTAATAAAAAATACACCATTTTTTATAACATACTGTAATCTTTAGCCATTTGTTGATAATTATATTATATAACTCAAATTGATTCATTAGAGCTAAAATAATGAATAAAGATAAATTTATTGTTTAACACCACATTATTCAATTACCAAAGAACATTGTTCGTATCTTCTATTCAAATAATTACATCACTTTATTTTCACTCAACCTAATAACCACCCTGTTCAGCCTCTTCCATCCTTTTCTGGTTTTCTACCTTTTTAGCTTGGAGCTTGGCCAACCTTTTGAAATCCCTGTTATTCTCTGCCTCCTTAATTTCATTGTCTATCCGCCCTATTTTTTGTCTGTAAAATTCAGTCAGTATCATACTTACACCTTCCTATATATTTTTAACTTGCATCATCTGGACAAAACTCTCTTAAAGCGCATAATTTCTTAATATTATACAGTTCTCTTATTTCAGCAATGCTCTTATGCTTATTTTCCATTAAATTTCTTACTTCACCTGCAGCATTTTTAGCATCACAAGATTTAACTCTGGCAATATCTTTTATAAGTTCCCTAAGCTCTGACCTTTGCTTTAAATCAAGATTAAATCTAATCGTTAGTTTATGAATTACTTCATTTTGTGTCATAGTCTCACACCTCCAATCAGTTAGCTTTATCAAACATACTTACCTGCCTATCGGCCCTTTTAAGCATACTAAAATCACTATCATCAAACCCCTCAAGTATGTTAGGTATTGGACTCATGGTAGTTTCCCATCCATAACCCATGGTGCCTATTATCTCTTTCCATCCTTTTACATCAGGTGTTCTTAGTTTATCTCCATCTATTTGCTTTAGACAGCTATAAATCAACGCAATTATCTGTTCTTTAGAGATTCTCTCCGTCCAGAATTCCCTGCTTTCAATGATGAATTCATAGCCTGTAAGGATTGTAAGCTGCTTTGGAGCCTTTTTAATCCACATTACTTCATCATCACGTTTTACTTCATCTCCTATGTAGTCTGTATCCTCAATGAACAAAATTTTATTTATATTTATACTTACAAACTCCGGAACCTTCTCTTTGAACTTGTCTTTTACCTTTTGAGCTAAAGGAGTATAAAATTGATTTTTTATCCAATGTTTAAGGTCATACTTTCCATTATGCAATTCTCTTATCTTTTGTATTACTCCATCCCCGGTAGACTGAACGTACTGCAAATTAAATCCCGAACATTCTATCTCTTTTACATAGCCAGTAGAATCATCAATTATCTTTATTCTAGGCATACTTCTTACTCTCCCTTCTCTTCTTCTGGAGCTCCTTGAAGTCTATCCATCCACTTTCACTGTACTTTAGGCTTCTTGAAATCCACCTGAAGTCCATGGTTGGATGAAGATATTTAAGCATTTTAAATTTAAGTTCTCCTTGCGGTGTACTGTCACCTTTCACATCAACATAAGTTTCCGTACCATCAAGGTTGTATATTAAAAAGTCCAATGTATATGTGGCGGACCTTTCCTTTTTCCCTTTATATTCAAAAGCTGGTATCAGAGTAAACTTAGGCTGCAATTCAAAATTCTCTATTTCACCTTTGGCCTTTTTCTTTTTAAGATATTCATAATACCTGGCTTCATCTTTAGAATCAAATGTTATTCCGTCAACAACTGTTTTTTTAGCATTATATTTACTTCTCACATAACCACATCCTTAGGCTCCTTAAGCCTCACTATAGCTTCCTGTAAGGCTTGTATAACTTTATCTATTCTTTCCGCAGCTGACTCACTTACAAGTCCTTCTCTAATCTCTATATTTTCATCCAAATCATGCTCAAGCCATTTTATTATCTCTTCAATATCCATATTCTATCCTCCTATTGCACTAACACTTTAAAACTCACATACGGCCTTTTTAATGCTGTTCTACCTTCAAGTCATAAAACCGCACTGCTTGTACTCTTTTCCGTAAAACTTACCCCGTTCTTGCTTAAATTTAGCTGTTATTTATATAATCCTTTAGGACTAAACTTATTTACACTGCATTCATCACAGCTTTTAGCAGTACTCCTAACAACTTTCTTACTACTTCTCCAGCAGTGTAAACACCTATCCTCCATTAATTTTTTTCCACACTTTGCACAAAAGTTACACGGCATTTTATTCTCCATACCACAGTGAGGACATTTAAACACGGTTGAATATTTGGATTTATAAATCATATCACCTCAGCCTCCCCTATACAGAACTCAACATACTCAAAACTTTGCCTATGGTTTTTTTCCCGAACTACCACAAGCCACTCTGTCTTGCCAACTACAGTACCCTTTACAATCTTGTAGGATCTTCTGCTTTTCAACTTTATTTTAACGGCCTGTCCTAACTTGAACTTCTTCCCCACATTCCTAACACATTGAGTTGAAATGAAAGTAGGATTAGCTTCTCTTAGGTTTAATTTATTTGCCATATCAGTTACTGCAGTAGTACTCATTTTTAGTGCTGCTGCCATGTCTACTATTGTCATGGCACCCCAGTTATTTATTAAAAAATCACTCTTTTCAAGGGTCCAATCAATCCGCATTCTGGCCATTTATATTTCACCCCCTGACAAACTTCCGCATCTTGTAATTATGCTCGGCACCTTTAAAAACTATTTTGTTATATCCACAAGGTTCAAGGATTCTCCTAGCCAGTGCTTCATCAAGTTCTACAAGAATACCCATTGTACATTCCGTACTTACAAGAGTTGGAAGCTTATTAAAATACCTGTAATTTATAATTGGCATTATGTGCTTTATGTCAACATCGCTAAGCCCTAGTTTATTTCCGTACCTGTCTTTAATCAGCTGTCCATTTTTAACCTTGTCCTTGAATAAATCATCTATGATTAACACTGAAGCTCTTTGATACCTGTTTGAAAGCCTTAGATAATATTCATCATCATTGACGTTTGCCTTGAGCTCCCTCATGGCTTCCAGATAAGGCATATAAATCACCTGTACAGGATTCTTCCGGTTTAAAAGTGCTGCACCTATGGCAATTGCTATATAACTTTTCCCTGCCCCAGGCTGCCCGAATAAACCAAAGCTGTTTTCTTCAGTATCCCTGATACTTTCAAAGTTGCGTATATAGGCTTTAGCCATATACAGGGCTTTTTTTGTAACATCATCATAGCCATTGTAATCATTCAAAGTTTTTACCCTTGATGGATCTACCCCAAAGCTTTTCCAGAGCATTTTAGCATGTTCTTTTTCGTAGCAGCTGCACCTTTTGTATCCTGTTTTTGTTTTGGCCCATCCGGTGTCCTGGCATGTATAGCATTTATACGCAGATTTACCCCTCGAATTTTGAGAAGTCATATGGGCTTGAGTCCTCACCTGAGTCAGTATCCTGTTTAGAACTTCCACGCTTTCCACCTCCATTCTTCTTAGAATTTTCACGCTTCCAGAGTCCTTTTATAACCTTTGCACAGTAGCAAAAGGAATTTATTTTATCATCCTCAGAATCAGGCTGAAAATTGTCAAAGGCATAGTCTATGCCCTTAAGGACTGTGTCGAGGGACGGTACCTCTTCACAGATCTCTTGAGCAGCTTCTCTTTCCCTGGTTCTTAAATTCGTATCTGCCCTGCCTGATTTTTGGCAGAAATATTCCAGTGCTATTGACCAGTTCTCTTTTTCTTTATTTTCTTTTTCAACAACAATATTATCTATGTCTTTGTCTATGTCTATTAATGTGGCACGACCTCCGGAAGTATCTCCGGCACAACCTACGGAAGCACCTGCGGAAGTATCTACGGAACTCATTTCCGTGGAAGTTTTTCCCTCGGAATACATTTCCGTAGGTACTTCCGGAGATTCAGTAACATCCGAGAACGGTACCCGTTTTGTCACTGAGTTTTTGTTAAAATAATTTATCCCTGTTTCAAAAGAAATGATTGTATATATGGGGGCTTTTCCTCCAACCCTACTTTTAAAATCAATTCTTCCTTTTTGCTTTAATTCATTCCTTGCATTCCTTACCCCTCTGCCCGATAAGCCTGTTTTAATACTTAACACCGATTCAGCTACCGTAAATGTTTCTACCCATGCAGCCTTGTTGTTTATGTGCATCAATGCGTGCCATAAGGCAACTGCTGATGTCGATAGTTCATTTAGTTCGAGCCAATCATAGAAAGCATTAATTTCACTTATATATCTCATGTGAGCACCTCTCAGGAGTTTTAAATAAGACTGCTAGATCGGTACTAACATGCCTGATTTAAAACTTCTACATTTCTTGTCTGGTTAAATCAGAATTTTAAGCAGCCTGCCAGATCGGTACCGGCAGTCCTGCTTTGTAACTTTGGATCTTGAAATAATTCTAACTTTCCACGCCTTCCGGAAATGGTGTACCCTCATATGGGTCTTTTCCTTCTGGCTCACCTTCAACTTCTGTGTATTCTGCATCCTCAGCTTCTATATTATTTTCATCTTCTAGCCCTTCATCAAATACTTCATAGCTGTTCTCATTAGTTTTAATTATCTTACTATCACTTGTAATTGCTTCCTGCATATCAATACTTAAAATACCCCAAGTTGAAAGCATGTTTTTAAGTACTGTTTTCTTCGCCATGGTATCAAAATCCGTTTTCCATGGTCCATTCCCAAATGATTTTGAAAACCTCTTTGCATGAGCTGTTACCTTTTCTTTACTCCAGTACACTGTTTTTTCAAACCCGTTTAACAATCTGAAGAATCCTGCATATCCTATAACTGCATCAGATTGTTTATTATCAAGATCAAGTTCTATTTCTTCTGTAAGAGGATTAAAATTCTTAAGTTGCCCTTCATATATCTCTGTTACATTTAGCTTTTTATATTGTGCAGACCTCTGAGCCATCTGTATAAATCCTCTGTATCCTATTTGAAACTGTGCTTCTAATTTTCCATGGTTTTTAAAAGGTATTATCCATGCAAAACCTAGATTAGGATCTATAGGTAATTTCAAGGAAGCTGCCTTTAAGGCACTTCCCAAGACTGTCATATCATCGCAGCCTTTTAATTTATCCTGTTTTAAATTAAGTAAACTTGTTATAAATCCATTTGCCTGTTTGTCCAGCATGTCTTCAAATCTTTTCTTTATGCCTACTGAATAGACAAGTGCTTTAAAAGGATCTTTTGGTGGTTTAGATTCGTTTTTCGTCAGTTGCTTTTTTAAACTCTCACTTGTAGCCATTATTCCCCATCCTCCTTAAATTTGCACATTATTTTATCTTTATTACTGTCATAATATATGGAATCTATAAAATACTCACAATCACCGGGATCATATAGTTTAAAATCTTCATTATTCATAGTCTTCAATTGAGCATTGAAACTATTTATAAGTGTTCTAAATGCTGGATTTGCCATTATACTTGTACCTCCTTGATACTGAATTTTCTATAAGAGCTTGTACTTAAATACTGCTTAAATAACTCTGGATGGTCCTTCTTAAATCTTTTATTGTCAAACTTATTAGAAGTTATACTCTTCCAGTCAATTTCATACTTATGTGCATATCCAATCTCTGCCTCACCTAATTCAAGCTTTATGTTGTTTTCAATTTCTTTTGCCTGGGACTCAAGATTCTTTATTGTATTTTTAAGTTCAAAATAATCACTGATTTTATCTTTGTATTCAGACCTTAAATTTACAGTTAATTCTTGGGATGAATCCTTAAACCTTCCCTTTAAATATTTCTCTGCGGCACTGGAGCCATCCAGTGGAGGAGGCACCCTCTTAAGCACATGATTTTCCCAAAAGTCTTTTTCTTCTTGTATGAGTATCTGTATAAGTTCCTCGTCTCTTTCTATCTCTTTGTATAAATAACGCTGTCCTCCTATAAGTACACATATATACGCTTTTTCATATCCTGCTACTGCCATATAATGATTTACTTGAATTAAATAGTTTGCAGGTATTTCTTCATCTACCCACTCTTTAGAATTCCATGCACCTGTAGTTTTACATTCAAGCACTGAATTTTCTCCTACTACCACTCTATCAACATTAGCTATCATAAATGGATACTCTATGTTCTGAAGGATTGCATTTCTCCTTCTCACTTTTTTATCTGTCCTTTTAGTAAATTCTCTTGCAACATTATCTTCAAAAATAGTACCCCAATAAGCAGCTTCACTCTGTTCACTAGGCTCAGTTATTTCTTCAGTTTTATCTGCATATACCTGAAATGGTGTTTTATATTTATTTACTCCGAGGATTGCCCCTGCATCAGATCCACCAATCCCCTGCTGTCTACTCTTCAGCCATTCTATTTCCGTCATGTCTTTGGTTTTAGCTAATACCTTATACAAGTTTCTATTCCTCCCTATTTGATTTTTCCCCCATTCCGGTGTAGAATGGGGATAACGAATTTTTATTTTTGGACCCTCTGCAAAGGGTTCTTTTTTATCGTATTTACTTCAACTTGCATTTCAGTAGAGAAAGCACACCATTTAAGACCCGAGTCAAAATAAGCCTCGTCATTGGTATCTTCACTTATGCTGCCCTGGATTACTCTTACGAATAGACTCCCTTTATATATAGGATTAAATTTCCATATCCCATCCTTGCTATAATCTACCCTCAAAAGAGTTCCATCACTAAATGCCATGGTTCCATCGTTGCAATCATAAGCATTAAATTCTTCTTCTAATTCTCCTCCAATTTCTATTAAGTCATCACTTGCACCTGTTACTACAGTTCCACTTGATACTGTTATATCGCTCATATTATCTATACCTCCATAAATATTTTGAATTGTTCCTTTGTGGCATCCCTGATATCCTCACAAACAGTCTCGCCAGTTTCTTCATCATATAATTTTTCACCATCAAGCCTATATTGGGGCTTATCTGCTTTATTTCTAATTGCCTCCACATTACTCATCTCCTAATCGTTATATTTATAAGTACAATACCTATCCAACTGGTTATACATACTTTCCCAGTGTTTTGCCTTTTCCCTGTAACCCTCTATAAGTTCCAATCCTTCCTTTAGAAGCTCCTTAAGCTTCTTGTTTTCTCTCTGCAGCTTCACAAACTCTTTATCTCTCATCTATTTACCTTCCTTCAACTTTAGATTTTTCAAATACTCCATAAAGCCTGGCATTGTGCCAACAAAATCAAATGCAATATGTTTCTTAGGAATATCATCACTAGGTTCTTGACTATGTTTTTGAGATTCCTGAACATACTTCTGAAACTTATGAAGACTTCCTACAATTTCGATATATATATTCTTTTCCGTTTCTCCTATAGCTTTATTAAGTTTTCTCTCATACTGGTCTATCAAACACTGTAAATACCCATTCATTCCTTCTTTCCCTCCTTCATTTTTTTAGCTATAAGCTCGTCCAGTTCTTCACTAACCTGTAAAGTTCTTTTATCCGATTCACCGTACAAAGTGACATATTCGTGCAACTTCTCTCTAACATTCTCTATCATCTTATCTATGTCCTTATTTGTTTTCATTCAATTTCCCATTGCCTCCTTCCCTCTCTTTTCTTGCAGCTTCAATTTTGCGTGCTACCTCCTATGGCCTTCTTCTTGCTGCTTCCCTAAAACATCTAAAAGTTGTTTTAACTTGTACCGTGGAGCTTTCTTAAGACCTAATTCAAATCCCTTAACTTTTGTTTTATATCCTGCGGCATTTCACTAAGTGTCATTTTCTTATCCCTCCTCTATATCCACAATGTAATGTTTCTGCCTGAACTTTTCACATTCTGTCATATCAAGCCTGTCCAAACTAACACCAAATATCTTTTTAAGCCGTATAAGAAATGTCTCTATAGGAGGTATTAAATCTGCCACCTGTTCCATATGCTTGTACAATTCTTCTGTTTCACTTTCACCCAGAAACTTTTTGTTCATTGTTAAACTTGATATTTCTTTAAAAGCTTCCACCGCCTCAGGGATTTCTTCTTGAATCATTTTTAAAATCATACATTGGATGTTATCATCAATTCCATTCATTAGAGGAATGTTTATAATCCCTAGCTTTTTCTCTGCCTTATAGGCCATTTTTAGCTCTTCAAAGTCACTAAACTTAGCTAAGTTTGTAATTACGTCTTCAGGAATATTTCTATCACCTAGGCCATACCTAACTACTGCAGATTCGCTTACCCCCGCCATTTTAGCAACTTGTTTGCATGTAAGCTTATTTTCCTTCTGTATGCGTTTTAATGTTTTAGAAAGCATTGTTGCACCCATTGTCATACTCACCCCCTTTCAAGCTGACACGCTAAAATTTAAAATATAACTAGCTTTGCTATAGAAATATTATTTATCCCTTAGTAACAATACTTTGAAAATTTCATAGCATATATTAGGAATGTGTTTGTCCATATTCATCTGTAGAACAAAGTATTTTATGATTTTTTCTTTAGTTTATTGCTTTTATGACTTTTGGATATCTCTTACTATAAGTTTGCTAACTTTTTTAATCTCTCTGGAGGCATATTAACAATAATTTTTGCTAATACTTTTGCGTACCTAAGTTGTAATTCATCTTTTAGTTCATCACTTTCTGGATAACTCACAGTAACAGATTTAATTTTGTTTTTCAGCTTAATCGCCTCCTAGTTTATGTTATGAAAGCTATTGTATGAAGGTTACTGATTGTCCTATATTGAATTTTTATAGCTCTACCTTAATTAACTTGCAACCTCTTTTGTTTCTTTTAGAAACTTGGAATTTAAAAAAATATCATCATCTTTATAGCCAAGTATTTTTTTAATTTTCATAGCTACTTCTAATGATGGATTTTTATTACCATTTTCAATATTAGTATATGTTGATCTGCTGACTCCTAACTCCTTAGCGATAGTTTTATGGGTGTATTTCTTTTGCAGTCTTCTTTCTTTTAACTTTTGCCTCAAAATTAAATTCACCTCCTGTTTAGTTTCTTATCGAAACTCCCCGTACTTTTATTATAGTTTCATTAAGAAACATTGTCAATATATATTTATATAAAGTTTCTTATAGATACGTATGTTTATTTTAGAAACATTGTGTATTAAAATATTATTAAAGGCGGTGATATTATTATGGCTTTTGGAAATAGATTAAAGTTATTACGTGAAGAACATGGTCTTACTCAACAGATGGTTGCAACTATATTGAAAGTAGAAAGACCCACAATTGCCGGTTATGAAACTAATCGTAAACAGCCAGATTATGAAAAAATCAACATTCTAGCCGATTATTTTAATGTTTCTATAGATTATCTTTTAGGACGTTCTGACATACGTAACCCTTATAATAATTCTAGTACCCAGAATCCTAAAAGTTTAGGTAAAATTATTTCTGAATACAGAGAAAAGAACAATTTATCTTTAAAAGATTTCGCCACTAAGACTGATTTAGATTATGAGTATGTTGATGACCTTGAAAAAGAAAAGGTTTTAAAATCTCCATCTTTGGGGGATATATGTAAAATTGCTCAGTCAATGAATATTCCTGAAATGGATCTATTAGAACAAGTAGGATATGTTAAACCTAATCCTGAAAGTGATAAAATATTAAAAAAATGCAACGAACTTTTAGAAGATTATATAAAAAGCCATAAAAATGATGATGAGGGTAAAATAAGGTCCAAAGGTTTATACACTACCCTCTTAATAAAGAAATTATTTGAGGATGGACTTATTAATAATGATGGTGAAATAGACGATTCGTATATAGAATTAATAAAGGCATCTTTAAAAACTGATAGTAAGCTTTTAAATAAGGACAATAAATGATTTTTAGTCCTTATTTTATATTATTTAATCATCACCACCCGTAAAACGGGTGGTTTGCTCAGCCCTATAAGGGCATGTTACTGGCTGTGCTACTCGCACACTG
>NZ_JBJHZX010000038.1:0-36126 GCF_045310515.1 Candidatus Clostridium eludens
CAGCGTCATTTAGGCGCTGGAAGTATTACGCCCTTATAGGGCTGAGCAAGCCACCTCTTTTAGGGGTGGTCATGACTTTTGGAAAGAAGAAAGGTGGCGGATGGTTTATGAATCCTGAGGATGGTGAGAATTATTGATTAAATATTAAGAATTAAGGAGAGTGATTAGAATGAAGATAGAAAAAACAGTTGTAAATAGAAAGTTTGGAGTGTTTGATATAATTATATTTTTAGCTATCATATCTGTATTATATTTAGCAATGTCTCCAGGGATAAAGGGACACGTGAGTACCAGTGGAATACAGGTTTCAACAGATATAAGTAATCTTCCAATATATACTCTAAAATCAGTTGGAAGAATGACAGGAGCTTATATTTTATCATTGATATTTACTCTTATATATGGATATATAGCTGCACATAACGAAAAAGCTGAGAAGGTAATGGTGCCAGTACTGGATATCCTGCAATCTATACCAGTATTGTCATTTTTACCTGCGGTGGTATTAGGGCTAATAGCATTATTTCCTAGTCATAATATAGGTTTAGAATTATCTTGTATTATATTAATATTTACTGGACAGGCATGGAATATGACTTTCAGTTTTTATCATTCTGTAAAGATACTACCTAGGGATTTAAAAGAGGCTTCGGGAGTATTTGGATTAAATAAATGGCAGAACTTTAAAAAGCTAGAAGTGCCTTTTGCCGTTATTGGATTAGTTTGGAATAGTATGATGTCCTGGGCAGGCGGATGGTTCTTTCTTATGGCTTGCGAGATGTTTACATTAAAGGGCAAGGATTTTAGACTTGAAGGTATTGGATCTTTTTTACAAATGGCTGCGAGCCGAGGAGACAAGAAAGCATTAGAGTGGGGGATAGCTATATTAATATTTGTTATTGTACTTTTAGATCAATTATTTTGGAAGCCAGTAACTGTTTGGGCAGATAAGTTTAAGATAGAACTTACTGAATCTGGTGAAGCACCTCGTTCATTTATACTTACTCTTTTAAGAAGATCAATAATTATTGAGTTTTTTCGTGAGAAAATGTATGAACCTATTGCTGAAAGTTTAAATGATACGATAAATAAGTTTTTCGTAAATCGTGCAAAAAAAGAAAAAGACAAAGAGAAAGGCATAGGATTTATAGTAAAGTGGATAGTAAGAGGAGTAGTTTTGGTACTTTTTCTCTATTCAGGATTTAATGCGTTTAAATTATTAATGCAACTTTCGAAAAATGAATGGGGTAGAATACTTCCTTCTGTAAGTTATTCCTTCTTAAGGGTTCTTGCGGCTCAAATTATAGCGCTAATATGGACGATACCTGTAGGCGTAGCTATCGGCATGAATAAAAAAATAGCAAATATTCTACAACCAATTATTCAAGTAGTAGCTTCAATTCCAGCAACTGCACTTTTCCCTGTAATTTTAATATATTTTATGAATAAACTTGGTGGATTGAATGTTGCATCGGTGATTTTAATGCTAATGGGAACACAATGGTATATATTATTCAATGTAATTGCAGGAGCAATGGCTATACCTGAGGATTTAAAAGCTGCAGCTAAAATTTTTGAAATTAACGGATGGAAGAGATGGAAAGTACTTATACTTCCTTCTATATTTCCTTATCTCTTAACTGGCATGATAACAGCTACAGGAGGATGTTGGAATGCAAGTATTGTATCCGAATATGTTAACTTTGGTGGAAAAACCGTATATACTATGGGCCTTGGAGCTCTTATATCAGAAGCAACAGAAAAAGGGAATTATCCTCTTTTGCTTATAGCTACCATTACTATGTGTATTGTAGTAGTTGGTGTTAATAAAACACTATGGAAGAGATTATATTCATTGTCAGAAGAAAAATTTAAAATAGAATTATAAAGGGGTGGAAAATATGAAGAACTTAAAAGAATTTATAAAGGTTAAAGGAATTACAAAATATTTTGGAGGTTCAGATAAGCCCACTTTAGAAGATATAAATTTAACTATAAATGAAGGTGAGTTCATAGCTATACTAGGGCCTTCTGGAGCAGGTAAATCAACACTTTTAAGAATTATAACAGGACTTGTTGAGCCAGATGGTGGGGAAGTAATTTTTGATGGACAAAAAGTAACCGGAGTAAATCCATATGCTTCTATGGTTTTTCAAACCTTTGCACTTTATCCATGGCTTACTGTTCGTGAAAATGTTGAGATAGGACTTAAGGCAAAAGGATTTCCAAAGGATTATACAAGGAGAAAAGGTGAAGAGCTTATAAATCTTATAGGGCTTGATGGATTTGAAGAGGCGTATCCAAAAGAGCTTTCTGGTGGCATGAGACAAAGAGTAGGTTTTGCTAGAGCGTTAGCAGTAGAACCAAGGCTATTATGCTTGGATGAACCTTTTTCAGCATTAGATTTTTTAACTGCAGAGAACTTAAGAACGGAATTAGTTGAGTTATGGCAGGAAAAAAGAATGCCTATAAAAAGTATAATAATGATTACCCATGGTGTAGAGGAAGCAGTACTTATGGCAGATAAGATTGTAATACTTAGCAGAAAGCCTGCACATATAATTGCTGAGATTAAAATAGATCTTTCACATCCAAGAAATAGAAAATCACCTGAATTTGAGAAGATTGTCGATGATGTTTATAAGATGCTAATTAAAGGCAAAATTGAGGAAAATAAAGAAAGAGGACTAAGTAAAAATGTAGGCTTAGATAAACAAAAAGGAGAAGGCAGAGAAAAACCTATTCAGATTCCAAATTCCAATGTTGGAGTGATGTCTGGTCTTCTTGAACTTATAGATGACAATGGTGGTAAGATGGATATATATCAGTTAGGAGGAGATCTAATGATGGAAATAGATGATCTTCTTCCTAATATAGAAGCTATATCTATACTTAGCTTTGCAGAGATAAAAGAAGGGGATATTTTTATAACTGAGCTTGGAAGAAAATTTGTAGAGTTAGATAAGGATGAAAGTAAAGAATTGTTTAGAAAGCAGCTAGAGGATATATCCACTTTCAGATTGATAATGAATGTTTTAAATAATAAAAAGAATCATACTATGAAAGAAGAATTTTTTAAGGAATTATTTAAGAAACACTTTCCTCATCATGAGATAGAAGGAATAATGGATATTATAATAGATTGGGGCAGATATGCTGAACTGTTTAATTACGACCATGATTCTGAAGAGCTTTATTTAGATTCAGAAGAAGCAACTTAAATATGAAATAGGATAAAGTTATCAAGTTAACCTACATCAAAAGGTTTGGTCTTTTATTCCTAAAAGATAAGGAATTCACAACATATTATGTAAAAATGTACTTGGGTAATTCATTAAAATATCAGAATTCACCAAGTTAAGAGCTTATCCCTAAATTGTTTCTGGTATGATACGATAATTAAGAAAAAGGGATAGATAGGGTTCTGCAAATGTTACAAAGGCAATCATGGGAGATAACTGATGAGTTGTGGGAATATATAGAAATTAGGCCTTGTGAGCGATACAACGAAATCCAAGGAATTGATTGGGAGTGGCTTGGTATAGATGGAAGTATGAATAAAGCTCCTCTTGCCAAAGAATCTGTTGGGCAAATCCAACAGAACGAGGAAAAAATGAGAGAAAAAAGCATATCCTCGTAGACGGCAGAGGAGTACCATCATTTTGTATTTCAGCATAGAAGATATCTTTTATATTTGCGATATTATGTTGCTTAAGTTGATTTTGTAGCCACTCTTAGCTTAAGTTTAATTCACTTAAATTGTGTTTTAGTATTTTGCCATCAACAATTATCTCAGATGGCATATAGTTCAAGGTAGAAGTGGAAATTTTCATATCTGATTTAGTTATTTGTTGTTGCTGAGTTTTTTTAAGTACACTTAAATTGCCATCTGGCTCTAATATGGCGTATTCTACCTCTGTGATAGAGAATACACTTTGTTTTCTAAGTAACATTGATAAATCATCCATGTTTATCCGAGTTAAAGCTTGTTTTTGAATCTTTCCCTTTGTTTCTTTCCAAGTATTCGGGCTAAAATCAATAATACTATAAATA
This sequence comes from Candidatus Clostridium eludens, assembly GCF_045310515.1. Taxonomy (NCBI): domain Bacteria; kingdom Bacillati; phylum Bacillota; class Clostridia; order Eubacteriales; family Clostridiaceae; genus Clostridium; species Candidatus Clostridium eludens. Next base: position 4,054 of record NZ_JBJHZX010000038.1, read on the forward strand.
TTAAGGTAGTTCTAAATAACATATGGAATATATTTGTATTGCCAATGTTCACTTTCAGCACCCGCCTAAAATCAATTTAAATAGAAGTTCATTTTAAAATGTTAAAAATAAAGAGATCAATATAGTAAAAAAATACTGGATAATGATGGAAATTGGGAAGGTGGACTTAATACTCCAATGTTAGAAAAAGCATTTGAAATAGTTAGGATATTGAATAAGACACACTCCATTTACAATCAATGTTGTATGAATTTAAATTAATGATAGGATTTCTATAAATGAATTTTATATAGACAATGAGATTAGGAATGCGGAAAGTAACAGGGATTTTAAAAAAGTTGACCAAGCTCTAGGCTAAAAAATTGGGAAATCAGAAAAGGATAGAAGAGGCCGAGCAGGGTGGTTATTAAATAGAATGAAGATTTTACGAACTAGTTAGAAAATTTGTTCTTTAAAAATTGAATAATACGGTGTATCATGTAATTAATCTTAGGTAATACATCATAGTAATTTATTGTATATCAGTTAAATTATTACGATGATGTTAAACAAAAGAAATTTATGAAGATATTGTGGAGGACATAATAATAAATGATAATAGATATACATGTACATTGTTTCCCAAAGGAAGTTGCATTAAGATCAATATCGGCGCGTTCACAAAAATTCCAAATTATCCCTGAAGCGGATGGAACTGTAGTAGGACTAAAGGCGTCAATGGCAGAGTCAGGTGTAAATACAAGTGTATTGCAGCCTATAGCATTGAAGCCTGAGCAGACAATTAAAATGAATAGGTGGGCAGCAGGCGTAAAAGATGAAGGAATTATTAGCTTTGGTACAATACATCCTGACTTTTCCGAGTGGAAACAGGAAATAAGGTGGTTGGTTAGTAAAGGGTTTAAGGGTGTAAAATTTCATGCAGACTGCCAAGGTTATTATGTAGATGATCCACGCATGTTGAATATTTACGAAAAGGTATTTGAGGCAGGATTAATTATACTATTCCATTCGGGTGTGGACCTTGCATTTACAGGACCTTTTAAATGTACTCCATTAAGATTAAGAAAAGTATTGGATACATTTCCAGGAGCCGTTATGATTGCAGCTCACATGGGAGGATATAGATACTGGGATGATGTAGAAAAGCACTTGTTAGGAAAAGATATTTATTTTGATACAGCTTACTCGATACATGAATTGGGAATAGAGAGAGCGGAGAAATTTATTAGACAGCATGGAGCAGAGAAAGTTCTTTTTGGGACAGACTCCCCTTGGCGGAATCAGGCCGTAGATATCTCACTTATTAAGTCATTGAATCTAGGTTGTAAAGATATAAACGGAATATTGGGGAATAATGCAAAAAAAGTTCTAGGTATTGATCAATAATATGCAATTAACCAACAGAGGAGATGTATAGTTTTCTGAATTTAACATAACAATAAAAAGTAGATAATTTACTGAAACACCGTATTATTTGAACTGCCCCCTGTGAAGTAGACAGTGAAAATAATAAAAAGTTTTTTCAAAGGTGTCAACCATGTGATTGGCACTTTCTTTATGCCGTGCTACCAGAAAGATATATTCTGTACTCCAGCGGGGACATGCAGAGCAGCTGTTTCTGATAACGTTTCGTATTGCAATAATCTATGTAGTCCTCAAATGTTTTGCTTGTATAAATCGACTAAAGAAAAGAGATTACTCCCTCTCCTTCGTCTAAGAACCGTACATGAGAGTTTCCCTCTCATACGGCTCAAGCATTTCTTCACCTTCTCAGGCAGCAACAAGTAATTTTAAGTGTAGCTTTCGTTTTGCAAAATAAGTTTTATGCAAAAATGGATTTTTTCTGGTCTGTAGTTTTGGGTGTCGAACGATTTTTATTCTTCTTAGGTTTATAAGACTATATTCATCTGTCGTAAATAGCCATCTCTTTCCATTTTTTTCGTGCCAATACCTATTAAGTCTTCACCATTTATTTTTATTGGGATGTCGATGCTTTGCCCATTGGAGCAGCAAGAGGTACAATGTATTATTGACATATAAAATATGCTCCTCATTATAGCAAACAGTTTTTATTATTTTAACTGTCTACCACAAGGGGAGCATATCAGGATAGTGACCGCTATGACATTTTTGTTTTATCACTTATCAGTTTCTATAACTTAAATATCTATTTCAATTCTCCACAAAACTAGGCATTAAAATATCTCCGCATATTTACATTTAAAACTAATGCTAATGAAATGAAGTTAGCTAAAATGGAACTTCCTCCATAACTCACAAATGGAAGAGTTATTCCTGCAATAGGCATAATTCCAATGGTCATGCCAATGTTTTGAAACACAGAAAAAATAAAGGACGCTGCTACACCAATACATATAAATCTTCCCAAAATATCCTTCGATTGAATTGATGATTGTATGATTCTATATATTAATACACCATAGGCAACTATAAGTACTGCAGAGCCAATGAATCCCCACTCCTCCCCAATCACTGAAAATATGAAGTCTGTATGTATTTCAGGAATATACCCACCAGATGACTGTAGGCCTTTCAAAAAGCCTGTCCCAATTAATCCTCCAGAACCTATTCCCGTCATAGATTGCGTAAGTTGAAAACTAATGTCCTGTTGATAGGCCCCTGGGTTAATAAAAGAGCTTATTCTCTGCTTTTGATAATCTTTTAGAATACCGCTAAACCAAATAAGTATACTCAATGGTATAGCTGCTATGATACCTGTTACTATAGCTTTTAAATTTAGACCGGAAATAAAAAAAATGCAGAAAACTATAAATAAACATATTAATGCCATACCTAAGTTGGGTTGGATTACAATTAAAGCAATGGGGATAAAAGCATAAAAGCATAAAATTAGAAAATTTCTTAAATTGTTTATGTTACACTCCATTTCTTCTAATTTTTTTGAAATAATTAATATCAGCCCTATTTTTACAAATTCACCTGGTTCTATAGCTCTGCTTCCTATTCTGATCCACGAAGATGCACCTTTTATTGATTTGCTGGTTATATCATTAAATAATAAAACTCCAACCCCCCCCCAATATATTAAGTTAGCATATCGAACTATAACTCTATAATCAATAATTAAAATTAAAAAAACTACAACTATGCCCAATAATAGCCACAGCAGCTGCAATTTAGCATAATAATAACCAGACTGGTTATGGGTAGCACTAAAAATATTCATTATACCAAAACAAGCTATGGCAACTATGGTAGACAACATAGTCACATCTAAATTTCTGTATGTTTTTTTATTTATTAAAAATTTTTGCATTTTATCCTCCGCAATTTTTAAGATATTTATATTATAATGCGTAAATAAGATAAATTATAATGATAGTATCTCATATACTATTTTCAGATATCTTCTGAACTATTCCTAATGAAAAGAAAATACTCAACATGGAACTTCCCCCATAACTTACTAAAGGGAGGGTAATTCCTGTAAGAGGAATTGCATTTATAACACCTCCTATTATAACTAATACCTGTGATGCTATCATAGTACTATATCCTACTACGAGTAATCTTAAAAAGTTATCTTTTTCATATATTGCGACCCTTATACACCGATAAAATAATAGGAAGTTTATTAGTATTACTGCAAATCCCATTAGTATACCAAGTTCTTCACAAATTACTGCAAAAATAAAATCTGTATAGTTAACTGGTACAAATTCTGGATGTCCAAGACCAAGCCCTACTCCTGTAAATCCTCCTGATGCAATAGAAATCATGGATTGAACAACCTGGTATCCTATGTTATTTGCATAAGACCAGGGATTTTTCCAAATTAGCACTCGTACTCTTACATGCGCAAATAATTTGTAACTTATTACACATCCAATTGCAAACAATATAAACGAAGTTAAGATATATCTTAATTTTGAAGTTGATATAAACAACATGGTAATAGATATACAGAATATAATTAAACTAAATCCAAGGGATTTTTGAATTAATGTAAATACAAGGCATATTGCTACAACAATAGCTGGCTTTATCAAGTGTCTAAGGCTTCTATAATCCTTTAGTTCAGAAGCCAGATATAGTACTAAGAACAATTTACCAAACTCTGAAGGTTGAAAACTATATCCATGTACTATAATCCAACTTTTAGAACCGTTTATATCTTTTCCGAAAAAAGTTGCTGTAGCCATAAATATTATAGTAATTATACAATAACAATATTTGTATTTGCTAAATCTCTCTAAGTCTGGCAAAAGAACAACCATTAAGATAAATTCTGTTACACCTAGTGCAAACCAAACTATCTGCTTGATTGAATATAATATATTTATCCTGTAAAGTATGACCATTCCTATAATTGACAGTATACTAGAAAAGATAAATATATACTTGTCTCCATCAGAAAAGAACTTCCTAATGATAAAGTAGGAGTATCCTATAAGCAGGCATATAACTCCAGCCATTATCATAGCCATCTTATCAAAAGGCTGCTTGAGTATTGATAGATTTAGGAAGCATGTAAAGCACAGAAAATATGTATATTTCAGAAGTTTTTTTTCATCTTTTATATCTTGTAAATTTGAACTCAAAAATAGTTACCACCTTATCCATATGTTATTACTGTTGTTGAATGGCAATATTAGTTTTACAAATATATGGTAATATTTTTCAATACATACATCACCATCAAACTGTAAATAAAATAATAAATATAATAATTTTAGCGATAGTAATATATTATCAAATAGTTTTTATACTCTTTAGGCTGAGAGGTCAAGACTTATTAAGTGGTTGTCGATACTTATTTTTATTCAGTGAAGTAGGGACATTAGCGAATGTGAGAGCTGTTATTGGTATTGTAAGTATTAGTCCTATGCTACCTGATAAAGCTTTCAGAATTTCACTTGCAATAATATCTTGGTTTATAATTTCAATAAAAGGTAAATTATATGGTGATAATGTAATTATGGTAATAATAATTCCTCCAGCAAAAGCAAGTATAAGCGTGTTACACATTGTACCCATAATGTCTTTGCCAACATTTAAGCCAGACTTAATTAATGTACTGTTTGAGATATTAGGGTTGGTGTTTTCTATTTCATACATGGCGGAAGAGATAGATATCCCAATGTCCATAACAGCGCCTAATGAACTAAGCAGCATAATACAAAAAAATAGACCATGAAAATCAAAGCCTTGTGCTCCAAAAACAGATGAAATTACTTGAGCATCATCTGGATTGATTCCGGTAGATCTCATAATATTTCCTACAGTGAAAACAATTAAACCAGAACTTAACAGGCCAAGTGATGTACCTATGATAGCCGAAAGAGTTTTTTTATTATATCCACTAATAATTAAAAGGTTAATAATTATCAGTCCTATACATACAATAACCGTTATGGTTACAGGGGAGTCTCCCTTCATAATAAATGGAATAATTATTTTTATAATTGCAATACCAGTTATAAGTAAGGTAGCTAGAGATTTAATTCCCTTTTTACCACCAAGTACAATAAGAAGAGCAGCAAAAAATAATGAAAGCATATACAAATATTTATATCTCACATAATCGTATATTTCTGCATCTTTAATAGTACCATCTGAATTTTCGTTAATGCTTACCATTACCTCATCACCTATTCTAAGTCCTGTTTGTTTAGGGGTATTTGACGTAGTGGAATTATTTTCAGTTTCGTTATCAAAATCACTTACAGTAATGGATCGATTTTTATGTGGACCTGAAGTGATTTTTATAATAACCTTATTATCATTAGGTATAAGCTTTATTACTTGTGCTACTGATGTTTGAAATGAGCTTGTACCACTTTTTGCAGCCGCAGGTATTTGTACAAATATAATAAAAAATATTACAACTAATAATGATACTTTATAGTTTATCTTCATGATTTAATACCTACCTCTATTTAGATGTTGTCAGAGTTTCTTAGTTCTATATTGAATGTATAAATTTTAAGAAAATAAAAAAGTATTTTTTATATATTCTATTTTGTTATCAATATATTTACATAATTCATCCGTTTCTTCATGAGTAGGCTGTTCCAAAGAGCCATGAGAACATGATGAAATCATTAACTTACCAACTCTACTAATTTTTTTCTGCAATAATATATTTATTTCTGCCTTAACTTCATTTCTCCAAAAGCTTAAATTATAATGATTATTGCAACAATAACGACTTTTTAAATATTTATAACTTTCTATACTCCTACTAATACAATCATTTAATAATACCAGAAATTTTTCTGGTGCGTCTGATACATTGTTATAAATATAAAAATCACTGTAATTTATAGTATTTTTATTATATGGATTGTCACATTCATCACAAAACCTCCACCCATCTCCAGTACATTTTGCACAAATTGCATCAGTTCCACTGAATTCTGGTACTGAATCTAAATTTTCAGTGAGTGCTTGATTCCCATAAAAGTCTTTTCCACATATAATACAATGTAACTTTTTACTCATTAACAATATACTCCAATCATAAGCTTATCATTAAAAAATAATCAAATAAGAATTTAAAGCGAGAAATATTTGTTTTTGAAACTAAGTTTTTACAACTTATGATATTTTTATTGTACACAATAGTTATTACCACTGTATGTATTAAATATTAAATATTATTCATATCTTAAATATTTTGTAATTTTTTATTCGTATTATCAATATAAAAGTATAGTTTGGTAAAGAATAGTTAAATAAAAGATGAAATATTAAAATCTATTCTAGGCAATAGTATAATTCAAAGCTTATAAGGTTTCCAGGAGGTTCTTTTGGTAAAGGATTAGGACTATTTGGAGAAGAAGTAAGAAGGAATGGATATTGGTATGTGTATTAGAGTGATTTAATGGGTGGCGCCGAATATAATAGGTAGGGTGCCTATAGACAAATTAGTTAGTAATATAGAGTGATATGCTAGCTCTAGTTGTGTTAATGAATGATGCCACTTTACCGAAGCTACTATGGTTATGGTACAGGTACTTCCTCAAGTAATAGAATATTTTAAATCAAAAGGATATATTCAAAATATTAAAATAGATTACATTTAAAGTAGATTTATGTAAAATATTTTAGGTAATGAATCAAAGATAACATTCTATAAATATTTCTTAATACTTAGTAATAAGGTAGTTCTTTATAAACTACCTCATATTTTAGTATTGCTTTATTGGTTAGAGGATTGATTACTATTCTGAGAGTGTTGTCCATCATTTTTGTGCTGGAAGCTTCCTCTTATCTTTTGCATAACAGCATCAGCCTGAGTTTGCGTGATAACACCATCACTTACTAATTTAGTTAAGCCATTATTTCGCATTTTATTCTGACTGCTATTTTTATTATTATTCTGTTGGTTATTTTGGCCATTTCCGTTAACTGGAGTTGTAAGAGCTTCTAAAATTTTATTTGCTTGATCCTGTGTTATAGTTTTAGCTGTTACAAGAGGCTGAATACTGTCTTGCATTTGTTTTTTTCTCTGTTCTGCGTTAGGTTTGCTGCTGCTTTGTGTGCTGTTACTGGTTGTCTGAGATGCTGATGCCGTATTTTTGTTACTCTGACAACCAGCAAATAAAAACATGGACATACTGATTGCAACCAAGTATAGAGTTGCTTTACTAAATAAATTATGTTTTTTCATTGTTACATCCTCCTATTTTGTATATGTGAAAAATTATCTGTCTGATTATTCTGTGATTTTATAACACATTGTAATACATTGTAATACATTGAATAACTGTTTAGATATCTTTTCCATTGTTAATTATATAATCATTTTGTTACAAAGTTATGTAGCTTCTATGAATTTAATAACAATATTATATATCTAAAAAGGCTTCTATGACTTTTCTGTTCAGGTTATCATTATGTTAAAGTAAGTGTTACTCGTGCTTAGCATTCCCCTCTTTATTCTTTTTTTCATTACCAAAGGAAACTACTCAATTGTATTTTTGGGCTTAGCCTGGTGAGTTCCTACCAACAGGTTTTTACTGCTTCTTATAATTAAGTATATTGTTTTATGTATTCTATATTTTATTTTCTATAATCTATTAGGGGTTTTAACAGTGCACTATATTTTTTGAGGCTTAAATATTTGGAATAGGGAGGAGGGAAAATTTAAAGAGTTGATTGGATATAATCATTAGAATGAAAATAAAGTCTAGCGTAGTATAAATTTATTATTCGAATGTTATTGCATTTATAAAAATTGGTATATGAAATATGACTATAAAGTTATTGTAGGCTTTGTTGTCATTTTGTATAAAACTCAACTACCATCTTTCTAAAGGTAGTAGTTGAGTCGATGTTCTTGTTCGGCAATTTTTTGATTAATCGGAAAGCGGTGTTTGTCCATAATTTGAAAGAAAATCTATATTTTTTATCTTCTTATGAGTTTACTTTACTTACTGGATTTAAGTTTAATTTGAAAAATCACCTCTAATTTTGTGAGGTTTTATTAGTGAAAGTTGTTAAACTATTTATCATAGCAGTTTCTTGATCTTGAGTAATGGTACCAGCAGTTACAAGAGTATCAAGCTTAGTTTTTAAGAGATTTTCACCTTGTTCTTTTTTATCTTTAGCGGTAAATAAATTTTCTATAGCAGTTTCCTGATCCTGAGTAATAGTACCAGCAGTTACTAAGGTATCAAGTTTGGTTTTAAGTGAATCTTTTATATCCTTCTTTTCTGCACTTTTAGTACTGGTTGTAGAAGAAGTAAAAAGATTTAGTACAACAGTTTCCTGATCTTGAGTGATAGTACCAGCAGTTACAAGAGTATCAAGTTTAGTTTTTAAGAAATTTTCACCTTGTTCTTTTTTATCTTTAGTGGTAAATAAATTTTCTATAGCAGTTTCCTGATCCTGAGTAATAGTACCAGCAGTTACTAAGGTATCAAGTTTGGTTTTAAGTAAATCTTTCACATCTTTCTTTTCTGTACTTTTAGTACTGGTTGTAGAAGAAGTAAAAAGATTTAGTACAGCAGTTTCTTGATCTTGAGTGATAGTACCAGCAGTTACAAGAGTATCAAGCTTGCTCTTTAAGAAATTTTGATTATCTGTTTTATTACCAGTTTCGGAAGGAATCAGAAGATTTAATGCAGCATTTTCTTCAGCCTGAGTAATAGTACCCGCAGTCACTAGAGCATCAAGTTTGGTTTTTAAGAAGTCAGTTCTATTTCCTTTTTTAAAACTTTTACTAGAAGTGCTTGCCACCTTTGTTGTACCATTATAAAGTTTAGCTGCATGAACCGTAATAGCTCCTGTACTAACGGAAGCTATGGATGCCGCCATGGCTAAAGTTGCAATTAATTTAACGTTTTTCTTTAACATTTTTAACAACCTCCAGAATAATTTTCCTTACTTGTGTATATTCTCATTGTATTGTTACAGTTTGATGGCATAATTATTAAAGTTTCCTTATGAAATCATTAAAGTTTTCTTATGAATATATTGATAACATTTCCTAACTATGATTATAGAAGTCTTATCTATATATGAAATTTCACTTTGAACATTAATTTAATTTTATCAGTGAAATGGAGTATATGTTCTTTTATCATCAACTGAATCCCTTTAGGATTGTATATTCTTTTAAAAATTTCAAGATTACATGAAGCTGTTTAAGTTAAAAATGTTTGTTCAAATGGGAAATTTTATTGAAGTTAAAGCAAATTTTTTTTTAAAAGAAATATTATAGAAGATACACAAATTAAAGCTGATATTGCCCATATAGACAAAAAAGCATTGTGAAACTTATTAAGAGGTATTTTAGGTACATTCATAGCAAAAGATCTAAATATAATACGCGGAATAAACATAATTATGGTTATAGAAGCTAAAAGTTTCATTGCTATGTTTAGATTATTAGATACAACAGAAGCAAATGCATTCATAGTTTTCCCTAAAGTGTTGCGGTAAGTAGCAGTCATTTCCATAGCCTGCTTGTTTTCAATAATAACATCTTCTAAAATATTTTGATCCTCAGGATATTTTTTCAAAAGTTCTAATTTTAACATTTTTTCTAAGGTGATTTCGTTTGCTTTTAAAGATGTAGAAAAATAAACAAGAGATTTTTCCAAAGATAAAAGTTGAATCAATTCTTTATTTTTTACAGAACGATGAAGTCTTCGTTCAATTATTGCACTTGTTTTATCTATTTGGTTTAGATAAAGCAGATAATAATGGGCTATTCTATGAAGTATTTGAAAAGTGAATCTAGAGTGCTTGGAAGTATAAAAGGATTTTACTTTCCCATCTATAAAATCTGTAAGAATTCTACTGTTTTTTAGACAAACTGTTATTAGGCAAAATTTTGTATAAATTATTGCAAGAGGATAAGAATAATATGTTAAGGAATTAACATCCATTCTTGTAAAAGGAATATCAACTATTATCAGTAAGTTGTTATCATAGATATCTATACGAGATGTCTCTTCCTCATCAAGGGCAGTTCTTAAGAGATTTAGTGGGACACCAGATTGGCTTGATGTTAATAGCAACTCATCATCTGAAGGTGCTACAATATTAATCCAGCAACCATGTTCTATGGCATCTAAAGGTTGTATATTATTTGATGTACCTATGGTTTTATAAATTGAAATCATATGATATCCTCCCTATAAAATATAACATTATATATCTTAGTTAATTTATTATGGTAAACATTTATATTATAGCTTATAATATGTATTTTTAAATAGCTGGGCAAAATAAAATTGTTTTTAATTTTTCTTACAGTATTAACATCTAGTGAGGGCCAGTGGGGAACTATAAAAATAGCTTATCTTAAGTAATAAGGGCATAGATAATTGTTACTAGCGATTATATTAAATTAAATACTACATAAACAATAACTATGACTCGCGGAGCAGTTCCTAATTATAATAATTATTATTATGGATTATGTCTAAAGTATTATTATTCCATATGAAAAGATGTTATAATTATTTTAAATTAAGAGAGGTAACTGATATGAATGATAAAATTACTAAAGAACAATTAGTAAAAAAAATATTGGATAATGATAGAAGCTTGGATGACTCCAATATTAGTGAAGAATTATTGCATGAGCTCATAAGTGGAAAAATATAAATAACATTCATGATGAAAACATCACAATTGGACAAAGAATCGTGGAGCTGAAAAAGATAGATTGACATATTAATGAAACTTTAGGAACAAAATGCTAAGAATATAGAATTATTGCTAAAAACAAAAAAATAATATTAAATATAGTAATATTTATACATTGTATAACGTCTTTTAGAGATGAAAATAGAATTTTAATTGAAGCATAATATCTTTCAAATACTAGATAAAAGCCTATATATTAAAAGCCTTGGAATGAACCAAGGCTTTTATGAATTAGGGTAAAACATAATCGAGTGAGATATTAAGTATTTTTATGCGCATTAATAATTATAACCTATCTACCATATTTTATAATTATTTCCTAATATTCTGTGATATAAAATGAAAGGGGGAAGAATGTCCTAAACAATGCTTTTCAAAAGATGGAAGTACCCCCCATGGTGGGCATACAGGTGCAGACCATAAACTGCCCATGGATGCTGTAATCAAAATTTATGGTATTGAGCGTATGAGAAAAAGGCAGTAGAAAACTGTCGGGTGTGTGCCATGAAGCTGAGCGAAAGTGAAGAGCTGTTTAAGCATCCAACGAAAGAATTAGAAAATCCTTCGTCATTTAGGCGCTGGAAGTATTACGCCCTTATAGGGATGAGCAGGCCACCTCTTTTAGAGATGGTCATGACTTTTTTAGTATGTATACTAGTTGAATAAAACAAATCTAGCGTCTAGTTATTTGGCTCAGCCTAAGTTTTGGGAAAAATTTTCACATGCGAAACTTAGGCTAGAATAATACAAGCAAATTTAATCGATTGCCTTAAATGACTTTACGGGGTTTTTAAGCCATCGATCAGAAATCGTTATTAACAGTGCTATGCCACTTATAACAATCATCATGATTGCAATGAGGTGTAATCCAGAATCTGCAACTTTTGTATGAAATACTATACCTATTAAAGCTGAAGAGGCAATAGAACCTATATATCCAAAAGTACGAAGAAGCCCCGAAGCTGTGGCAATTTGCTCTGCAGTGACCTGAGTGTATAGAGCAATTGGGCTGCTGCCGTTTATTGTTCCCATAGTTATACCAAATATAAGGGTAATAATCAGAATGTAAATTATTGGTGTATTTGAGTTTAAAAACAGAATACCAAAAGAAGCTATAATTGAAGATACTGCAGATACAATTAATGGACCACGTATAAGATTTCGTTTTGAAATAGGTAAAACCACTATTGCTGAAAGTATGCTCATGGGCAGCAGGAGCAATCCGGTTTCTGAAGAACTAATTCCGTGGCCAGCTTCAAGCCATTCGGTAAAACCATAGAGCACTGTATAGATGCACAGCGTAATTAATGAAAAACGTATATAAGTACGAGCAAGTGCAATATTCTTGCTAAGCATACGTACATCAATGAATGGATGCTCCACTTTAAGTTCCCATAAGATTAAGCCTGTACCGCAAACGATGACTATACCTAGTGTAATCAAATCGACTTTTGGCAGGGAAAATAAAAACACAAGGAGGAAAATCATGGTTACTGTGAATGCAATAACACCAATGCAGTCAATTCGTAATGATATCTCTTTTATACTTCTTGCACTTTTAGTGGGTATATCCCGTGGGATCCATAATGCAGCCATCAAAAAGGCAATAAGTGCAATAGGAATGTTAATGAAAAATGTTGCACGCCATCCAAATATACCTATTAATATTCCACCTATTGGAAGTCCTACAACAACGGTTGCTATTCCGGCAATTTGAAGTGCACCAAGTACGTTGCCGGGAGGTTCAGACAATTCAGCTTCATCAGCACGGCGTCGGATTAGCAGCATTGCAGATGGATAGGCAGTTGAAGTTCCTATACCTATGAGAACTCGTGCCGCGATCAGCATGGACAGATTTTGGCCAAATCCACCGAGTATTCCACCCAATAGTACCAGAAGAATTCCAGTTAAGAATATATGCCTTGGTCCGAATTCCTCTGACAATTTCCCTGAAGTAGGCTGAGCTATGGAACTTGCAAGATAAAGTGCCGAAACTAGTATTGTGGTTTTAGCAGCAGATACATGCATAAATAAAGCAATGGGTACTAGTGCAGTTGCAAGTAGTGAACTATTTATTGGGTTAAGAGTAGATCCCATATAAAGAGGAGCTACGAATTTCCATGAAAATGGATTCTTACCTTGCATTATTGATTAACTCCTTTCATTTTTGCAGTTTCTAATTCAAAGTATCTGTCCAAGTATCAACAGCAAGTACATCTGCCTGTTTAGGAAATACTTTTTCCATGAGGATGCGGTGAACCTCAGGATCTGGATCAATGCATGCGTCTGAAAGTACCTTGAGTCTATAGTCTTTATCTGAGGCTTCTCTCAATGTTGATAAAACAACGCCGCTTGTAGCGACTCCGCTTAAGACTAAGGTGTCAATTTGCTGTGAACGCAGTATGATTTCAAGATTGCTCCCTGTGAAGGCGCTAACTCTGAATTTTGTAACTATTGGTTCATTTGCCATAGGTTTTAAAGATTCATGAATCTGTGTTGTCATATCAGAGACCGTCATTCTGCTGGATTCAGAAATTATTGAGAACGACTTGTTTTGATTGTTAACTTCTGGATATCCTGTACTGAATGCAACTCTCACGAAGATAACTGGAATGAGATGCCTGCGGGCAGCTTTAACAGCTTTCTGGAACGGAAGTATCACCTTCTGACTTTGTAAGAAACGTGATATTATGCCATTTTGCATATCCATGACCAGTAGTGCTTCTTTACTGTTATGATTTTGCATTGTGTTTTACAACTCCTTCTCTTCATGTTAATATAAAGGGAGTGTTCTCCATTTATTATCAGTATAAACGGGGACATCTCCGTTTGTCAAGGGCATTTTACAATTAATTTTAGGAAGTGATGATAAAATGAATTCCAAGTCAACTAAATTGTATTCTGAGCGTCGTGATGCAGCTGAGAATCGTCAGCGAATATTGGATGCAGCTATAAAATTATTTGAAGAATATGGTGTAGAACGAGTTAGCATGAATCAAATTGCCCATGAAGCAAAGGTCGGTTCCGGAACGCTTTATCGGCGCTACAGAAATAAAAGTGAATTGTGTCTTGATTTAATTAAAGATAATGTTGATCTACTTTTTAATGATATTGAGGATTACCTGGATCAAAATCATTCTAATCCTCCAAGTCAGCGATTGGAAGGGGTACTCAGATTATTTATTTGTTTTAGGGAAAAAAAGGCTCAATTGCTTACAGGAGTCGAGGGATCTCCGTCAACCAACCCACTTAAGCGGAGAATGTCCAGTCCTCTGTTTGAAGAATTGCATCAAATATTAGTAAAATTGCTTGACGAGATGAATGCCACTGCTCATATACATTCTGACAGTATATTTAGGGCAGATATGTTATTAACGGCTTTAAGCAGCGATTATTATTCATTTCAAAGAGATGTACGCCATCATACACCCGAGATGATTTTGAAAGAGCTTTGTAAAATATTTGTATATACTTAGTTATAGGGCAAAACATCTCACTTGATTTTGATAGATATTTACTTTGAGTTTAGTTACAATTAATGTAATTTGAAACACAAAACCAAACATGATATAATTGAAAAATAAAATAAGAAAGCGGTGATGAATTTGGATAGGATCCCGTTAGATAAGGAAATAATCCTCAATGCAACAGAAAAAATCATTCGCCGTTTCGGACCAGATAAGGCGAATATCTCTGATGTGGCAAAATCATTAAAAGTAAGCCACGCTGCCATTTATAGGTATTATAATGGAAAAGCAGCCTTATGGAATGCTGTCACAGAGCGCTGGCTCACACGCTTGCATGCTCCATCAAGTGACATTTTAAAAGAAAATAGTCCAGCTGATATTAAGCTTTATCATTTACTTGAGAATTTTACGGAAGCTAAACGTCTCAGTGCTATTAATGACCCAGAGATGTTCGCGAATTATATAAAACTAGCTCAAAGCTCAATGGAATTAATAGAAAAGGTCAAAGAAGATGGAATTAATCAAATTGAGAAGATTATAATACAAGGAATTACAGAAGGTATATTTTTTGCAGGATCTTCTCATCAAGCGGCAAAATCCGTATATCTTGCAACAAGTGTTTTTATCTATCCAAACTCATTCGAAGATCCTGAGAGAAAGCAAAATATAGATTCTGTTGTAAATCTTCTGTTAAGAGGACTTAAAAATTCCAACAAATGAATACTTTATACAAGAAAGGGACAGCTAATATGACAGTCCCTTTTTAACATATCTTCTAAATTAAAATAGATCCCCAATATTTAGATTGTTTTATTATATTGTACTTTTATTTTATACGAAACATTGACGTTGTTTCCATACTATTTCCAAGTGATTTGTAATGGATTTCTGTCCACTAAGCGCCGATAGGTATACTTCGGATAGCCAACCATCAGCCCACCTGTGACATGCATATTTTCTGGCAGGTTCAAAATGTCAAGTAATGGCTGATAGCCGGAAGTGGCACAAGCATCAAAAAATCCAGTAATACAGGTTCCCAGACCTATGGAAGGCGCGAAAAGTTCTGCATAAGCCAGTGAAAAGAAAGTATTGTCCCGACCAATAGGCAATGAGCCTTTGTCAACTATGGGTATTACTAAACAGGGAGCGTCACGCAATACAACATCCTGAGCGTTCTGACGATAGTTAGTCACGTGGGCGGCAAAGGGTACCGCATACCGCGAGCCGGCATAAGGTGGAGATTGTAATGCATCTTCCAACCAGTCAATGGTGACGGAGGTAATACTACGCAGTGTGTTCCGGTCATCAATGACATGATAGGAAACTCCTTGTGAATTGCCGCTTGTTGGTGCAAATCTGGCAATGTCTAGAAGTTGTCTAATCTTTTCCCTAGGAACGGGTGTATTTTGAAATTCCCTAGTGGAACGTCTGCTGCGGAGAAATAGGGCCGTAGTGTCTTCGTCCAGAACTGGTACCTTTTCCAGTGGTATTTGGTTGGCTAAAGGTGTTCTCACATTGTCAAGTGCTGCCGATGGACAAATAGCCACGCAGTGACCGCAGGCAATGCAGTGTTGACTTATGACCTTAGGCCCATGTTCATCCATAGCTATAGTATCTATTGGGCAGACTTTGACACAACTGCCGCACTTAGTACATTTTGTCAGATCAATTTGTATCAAATCCATATTACATTTCCTCCTTTTGTGTTTAGTATATATTTTACGTTGCAAGTTACAAATTTATAAATATGTAACTTGTAATATTGATTTTATCACATTGCATAACAAATTACAAGTTATTAAGCATGTAATTATTGATATAATAGTATGCATTTAATCTAAGGCAAAGTTAAGTCGAAACCTTCTTATATTGTAAGTGAGTATATGTTAATTTTTAATATTGAAGCTTATAAAAGATAAGACAGGGCTTTCAGGTGATGAGGTTTATGACACAATAAAAGGTAACGTAAAGGCTAGCTTATGTATGCTTTTAACATATATAAGCTTTAGCTCACTCCTCATGTCCTTTACACTATTTAATATGACAAAGCAGAAAAAAATAACTCAAAAGCTTTTATGTAATTTAATCCAATTAATTTAAACTGGACAATTTGTAGGTTTAGATGGTCTATGGTAATTTTAGAGACTTAAAAGAGCATTTAAACCTTAAATTTATGGGCTAAACCTATTAATTTCTCTGCTAAATCAGACGTATCTTGAGACTGCCTTGCTACTTCTTCTATTGCAGAGCTTGTTTGGGTAATGCTTGCTAATATTTCTTCTGAATTTGATGCTGATTGCTGTGTGGCTGCGGATACATTCATTATTGAAGTATTTACCTGAGACATACTTTCTGAAATTGTACTTGCTGATAATGATATTTTTTTAGACATTTGATTTAGAAATTCGGCATCTTCCTGATATTGCTGTCCTATTTGTTTTATCATATCATAATCAGGTTTAACCTGAATATTTATAAATGTTAATATATCTCTAGAATTAGCTACTAGGTTGGTAATAGCATTTCCTACTCCTTCAACTATTTTTCTTATATTTGTTACTGCTTCTCCAGACTGTTCTGCCAATTTTCCTACCTCATCAGCTACAACGACGAACCCTTTGCCATGTTCTCCTGCTCTAGCTGCTTCAATTGAAGCATTAAGTGATAGTAAATTAGTTTCTTCCGCAATTTGTCCTATTGTCTCAGCCATTACACTTATTTCTTTAACTATTTGCACATCATTAATTGCCCTTTGGATTTTAACTTCTTCATCGTTATATAATTCACTTGCATTATCAAACGACTGTTTTGCTTTATTTTTTGTATTTAATGCTCTTTCCATAATATCTTCCGAAGCCTTATCACCTTCTATTGCCCTATGAGTTAATTCATTTATATGGATTCCTATTTCCTCTGATGTCGTACTGACCTCTTCTGTGGAAGAATTCAACTTTTCATTTCCTTTAACAATTCCTTGTATTGATTCTTTAATATTAGCCACTGTGGCTGATATTTCTTCCGTAGTGGCCGTCAATTCTTCGCTTGAAGCCCCCATATTCTCCATGCCATTAACAAGTTCCCTAACAAGTTCTCTCATATTTGCAGAGGCTATATTCAAGGCCTTTGCCATGTTTCCGAGTTCATCTTCGGCTAATATTTTAGTTTCTTGAGTAAGATCTCCATCTGCTAAGTTATTTACAAAGTTTATGGCAGTATTCATTCTTTTTTTAAACCATGCTGCCATTACAGTGCCTAATATGAACAAAAATAATGCTCCTAATACAATAATTGCAATTTGAAGTATAAGTGAACTTTTATAGGTTACATGGTTTAAATTTGACATGTTTTGTGCACATATTATATTATCTTGAATTATTGTATTTATTTCATTAGTTAATTGTTGCTTTAATTTAATATAATCACTGAAATATACTCTATTGGCCTCAGCATAATTACCACAAGTAGCATAGTTTATTACTTCAGCTCTTACAGCACGATATTGGGTTAACGTAGATTTAACTTTATTGTAATCACTCTGTTCTTTTGAGTCTGAAGCTGGTATTTTTTCATATTCTACTAAAAGTTTGTTATTTGTATCGGTATCATTACTTATATTTTGTTTTATACTGCTAATATCTGCTTGAAAATCATCATTAAGTAGATGTTCCATATTTGCCAATGTCTTATTAATATTATTTTCAATAGAATAGAGCTTTTCTAATGATATTAAGTTATCACTATAAATCATGTTTGCATTGTTATTAATAGTATTCATACTTATCAAACCAATAATGCCAACCACAATTAAAAATATTGTGCTTATAATACTTACTGCAATTAATTTTTGAGATATTTGCATTTTCTTTAACATTTTTATGATTTCATCCCTCTCAGCCAAATTTTATGTAATAGTCACTAGAGCTTTAATATATATAGTATCATACTATTGTAAATTAGGCACAGTATATGAAGAAAAATGGCATAAAATCGCCTAATACTGTATGAGTAGGAGTCTTTTTCTGATGACAGGAAGGGTTTTTATTCAACCAGCAACCCGGCAAACAATACTCTTAATCCATATAAGAACTGTTGTTCAAAATCTGAACTCATCTCATATTGTTCTCCAAAAACTAATCCAAACTGTTTTAGTTCTTCTGAAGAAATATGTTTTGCACGAATTTCATCAGCGACAAATGATAAAATATAGTTATTCATGAGATTTGCAGCAGTTAGACAGTTTTTATCAGAAACTCCGTACTTGGTTAGTGCAGCTAAGATAAATTTAATAGCTTTTATTCTGATTGGTGTCCTGGGAAAAGACTGTGCAAGTACGTCCACCGCATCCCTGGTTCTTAGTAGAACTTTCCTAATTTCTAAAGCAAGGGCAGTTAATGCTTCTCCAGCATCCTCTATTGTTTCGGGCAAAGATATTTCTTGGTTAATGTGTTCCGATATCAGATCATATAACTCCTGTTTATCTTTGATATGCCAATACAAGGACGACGCCTTTATATTTAGTTCCTTTGCAAGTGTCCTCATTGATAAATTCCCTATTCCATCACGGTTTAATATATTAAGTGACGCTTTTATAATTAATTTTTTTGTTATAGCCATAAAATCACTCCGAAATTTTTAAAAATATTGACACTAACACTGTTAGGTGATATATTAATACTGTTAGTTAACTAATGGTGTTAGGTAACTTTATTATAGCCTATTGTTAATAGTGTTATCAATAAATTTTTATGTAAGATGCTTCTGAGACTGAAAAATAAAAAACAAAATTATGACTATCTTTAGGCCCCACAGTAAATGGAATGTTAGCCGTTAGTAAAAGGAAGGTGAAATGTCATGATGAAAAATATGAGGAAAAAAAAGGATGTAGGCATCTATGGTTTAACAGCAAAATGGTATGATAGGAACTCTCGTAGAAGTAGGCTTGCTGAAATGCGAAGATATGCCAATGAAGTTGCATCTCATGTTAGCAAAGATGCAAATATTTTAGAAGTTGCACCAGGTCCGGGTTATTTGTCTATTGAGCTTGCCAAGAAAGGTTTTAATGTAACAGGTGTTGAGATTAGTCCTGATTTTGTAAAAATCGAAGAGAATAACGCAAAAGAAGCAAATGTTTCTATTGATTTTAAAGAAGGTAATGCATCAAACTTACCCTGTGAGGACAATTTTTTCGATTTTATTGTCTGCAGTGCCGCATTTAAGAATTTCAAAGAGCCTATTGAGGCATTGCATGAAATGCATAGAGTTCTCAAACAAGGCGGAACATCTCTAATAATCGATATGAATCATGAGTTAACACCTGAAGATATAAACAATGAAGTAAGCAAAATAGGAATGAAGGGATTTGACAAACATTTCGTAAAATTTGCATTTAAGACTTTCCTAAAACAAGCTTCTTACACAAAAGGAGAATTTGAGACATTATTAAAAGAAACACCTTTTAATAACTATGAAATCAAAAAAGAAGGCATCAGCTTGTATGTCTATCTTCATAAATAAAGGGAAATGAGGAATTTCATTTCCCCTTTAATAATTTATTTTAATATCTTATTTCACATCTTCTGTGTCTTCTGTGCTTTTGTTTTTCATATCCTCCACATAATAATAAAATTATTATTACTACTAGCACTTCACGTCTACCACCATGATATCTGCGTGACATAAAGATTCCTCCTTATTATCTTTTGTTATGTACTTTTATAATATTAACTAGATACGTAAATGACACTAGATGAGATAAATTAATATAGTAAAAAATCCATAAGCCACATAATACCACTAAGGGATAGTCTTTATACGTTTTCAGTCTTTAGATTGTCAGTATTTTTTAAATCGTCAACACTCTTTTTATTTACAATAAGTTTTGTTCCTATTCCAATAGAAATAGTAATAATAGCTAGTCCGCAAGCGTCCGCAAAAATTCCTAGGCCTTTATTCATTTCTCCAAATTCTTGATAATAGACTTTGTCTAAAGATGTTCCTATCTGTGAATCTACTACTTTACTATTATTGGCTGTCCCTTTTAGTTGGAGTCCTGAATGGAAAAAAACGATTCCTGAAATAATACCAAGTACAATTACCAATATGCCTATCTTTTTTCTCATATTATACCTCCATAAATATCTTCTATATAGTTTCATATGTATAATACAACATATTTATTACAAAAAATTGCTAAAAATATATGAAGATAATATACTCTAGAATATACTTTGCCACTAGTTACAGGTTTTATGGCATTACATCCCTATAAGTAATTTTTAATTCCTAAAAAATTTTTAAGCAAACAACTTGCATCATATATCTAAAAGATATATAATAAATATATCTTTTAGATGTATGGGAGAGAGTTGAAATGATGAATGAACTTTTCATTTTAGGTGAATTAATGGAAGAATCACAAAACGGCTATCATTTACGTAATGCATTGCAAGTTTCTTTAGGACATCATCGGAAAATTAGCTATGGCGTGATTTATCCCCTACTTGAAAAATTAGAGAACAAGGGTTTTTTAGAAATAACCAATGTAGAATTAGACAAAAAAAATAAGAAAATCGCCACTATTACAGAAAAAGGAAGGAGACGTTTTTTTGAATTAAT
This sequence comes from Candidatus Clostridium eludens, assembly GCF_045310515.1. Taxonomy (NCBI): domain Bacteria; kingdom Bacillati; phylum Bacillota; class Clostridia; order Eubacteriales; family Clostridiaceae; genus Clostridium; species Candidatus Clostridium eludens. Next base: position 25,284 of record NZ_JBJHZX010000038.1, read on the forward strand.
GAAAATGCCTGTTCCAAGAGGTGCCCACAATGCTGATATCTATTTAATAAAGCTTGATGTGATGCAGCACCTTGCTCTAGATGAACAAATACAACTACTAGATCAATTCTATCAGGAGCAAAAAGATATCATCGAAGATACACAAGATGCACTTGAAAAATTAGCTAAAGAGGATTCAAAAGATCACTGGTATGCAGGTAAGAAGTTTCAGTTACGATTACAGCAAGCCAATGTGGCGATTGAGTGGGTGGAAAAATTTAAACATGAATTGAAGAAGGAATGGTGAGAAGCATGCCAAAAGAAATAAAAGTAGCCTTATTAATGGCTGCTAGTCTCTTTATGGAGATTTTAGATGGAACAATTGTAACTACCGCACTACCTAAAATGGAAGAATATTTTCATACAGGTTCGGCAACAATCGCTTTGCTGGTCAGTGTGTATTTGATTACAGTGGCCATTTTTATCCCATTGAGTGGGTGGCTGGCTAATCGATTTGGGAAAAAGAAAATTTGGATTATTGCTGTCATCATCTTTACCGTTAGCTCGTTAAGTAATGCATTAGCACCTAACTTTCCATTCCTTTTGTTAATGAGAGTTGTGCAAGGAATTTCTGGTGCTTTGATGACACCTACAGCAAGATTGATTGTATTAGAAAAGACACCAGCTTCACAGCTATTGAAAATGATTAGTTATCTCATTTGGCCTGCATTGATAGCGCCCGCAATAGCACCGGTGGTTGGCGGATTTATTATTACTTACTGGAGCTGGCCTTGGATTTTCTTGATTAATATCCCAATAGGCTTAATTATCGCATTAATCGGCATAAAATTGATTGATAAGGATCAGGTAAATAAGACATCTACTTTTGATCTTTTAGGATTTATAGAAATTGCCTGTTCATCCGGCATAATTCTAATTGGAGCAGAACTAGCTACTCATGGAAAAAATTATTGGTTTGGTGCATTAGGATTAGTTATTTTAGGTGTGGTATTAGGCTTTATAGTTTTTAGGCACTTGAAAAAAGTAGGCAATCCATTATTTTCACTTGATTCGTTAAAAATAACTTCTTTTAGAATCTGCCAGACAAGTGGTTCTGTTTTGTGGCTATCTGTTGGGGCAATGCCCTACCTATTAACGATTTTTTTACAAACGGTTTTTCATTGGTCTGCAGTAAAAGCAGGTAGTTATGTGCTGTTTATTTTTATTGGAAATATTGGAATCAAACCTTTTACTAATCCAATTATTCGTAAACTAGGCTATCGTGGCGCACTATTGTCATCATTTGGAATGGTATTTATCACATCCATTGGTTTAGCATTCATTGAAACTAATACTTTGCCTATTTGGATAATGTTTCTTGCATTAGTCTCAGGTATAGGACGATCACTAGCCTTAACTGCTTACAATGGATTAAGTTTTTCCGAAGTAGATCCTCAAGATCGAAATAGCGCAAATACTTTGAGTGCTGTCGTTTCAACGTTAGCCCAAGGGATGGGAATATCACTTATTACAGTTGTTGTAAATTTACTACAAATTTTCTTTTTAGTTACCATTGCATATAAATTAGGTTTTGTCTTTCTTGGTCTATTGATGCTATTCCCAGTAATTGAAGTATTATTTCTACCTAAAAATATTGGACATGCGACAATCAGCTAATTTTACTTGCTGCATATGAGAAAACACTGGATAGACTGTTGCATAGTATTAGTATTTCTAAAGAATAAATTTATTCTCATTGATGCTAACATTAACATATGTTATTATTAACATATGTTAATGCTAAAGGGAGGCGGGAATATGTCAATTAATTATGCAATTTTAGGGATACTAAGCTACAAGTCAATGGCAGGATATGATTTAAAAAAGATTATTCAAGACTCTGCTTTTATGCATTGGTCAGGAAATAATAATCAAATATACAAGTCATTAATAGAACTGCGTGATAAAGGTATGGTAACTAATGTAGTCAAGCATCAAGAAAGTTCTCCAACAAAAAAAATCTACCAAATAACTAGTGAAGGACTTGCTGCTTTAAAAGAATGGGTTCTTTCTTTAGCTGAGCCCAGTGAAATAAAGAAGCCGTTTCTTGTTCATCTTGCATGGTCTAAGCAGCTCAACACCAGTGAATTAAATATGATGATTGATGAATATGAAAATCAAGTTAAAATGCAGTTATTAATGGAGCAAAGCAAACAGGGTACAAATTTTTTACCAGACAGAACTGCTTTGGAAACAACAATATGGAGTTTTATCAAAGATAATATTCGAAGAACATATAAAAATGAACTGGTGTGGATTCAAGACCTGCGAGGAGCCATATCCAATATTCCTAATGAGAATGATGTAACTAAAAATGAAAATAAGAAAGTGGCTGGTCAGAAAGAAAAAAGAGTTGAAATGATGAAGTATACTGTAAACAGCAATAATGAAATAAGGTATGTTCATTTTAATGATTCAAAAACTAAACTTGAAACAGAAAGAAATATCTTAGACATAATTACTGCATTAGCAGAAAACAATACGCAGTTTGTGTTGCTTAATAGTGAAACACTTTCCAAGGATTTTCTTGAACTTAAAAAAGGATTGCTTGGAACTTTACTTCAAAAATTTACGATGTATCATATTAAATCTGCAATAATTATCAAGGATATAAAGAGTTTAAAAAGTGAATTTAGAGAGTTAATTTCTGAGAGCGGAAAACATGATGTTTTTAGATTATTTACAAACATTGCTGATGTAGAAAAATGGTTCTTAAGCCTAAAGCAAAGGGAGGAATCTTAAGACATAATGCTGTATTCTATGGAGACTGCTGACCGAATGAAAAAACTTGTTCCAAATGCTAGAATCAATATTTTGCCTGAAGGAGGGAACAGTCTAATAAATCTTACTGATACAATATTTTAACAAATAAACTGAGAAGGAGATCCTTAAATAATGAATTACACTTTTTTTGGAAAAGACGATTCCATCGTGTATATTAAGAGTGAAGATATTTTAATATCTGACTCGCAATCTGCTCTCGACCTTATGATGACGGTAGAATATGAAAAAGATTGCAGTAGAATTATACTAGACAAAAAAGTCATATGTGAAGAGTTCTTTAGACTTAGCAGCAGTATTGCCGGTGAAGTTCTGCAGAAATTTATAAATTACCATATTAAACTGGCTATTATCGGTGATTTTTTGAAGTACACAAGCAAACCTTTGCATGATTTTATTTATGAGTGTAATAAAGGCAATGATATTTTCTTTGTAGACAACTTGGATCAAGCAGTAGAAAAGTTGGCTTTAGCTTACTAATTATGGCACGTAACTGATGTAATACATATCGATATTACTATAATCACAATATCACTCATATTGCCACCTCCTCTGCTGTCAAATTAACCACAGCGACCTCTTTTGTAAGAGATAAATCCCGGGAGGTGGCTAACTAAAAACATTTTATTCTCTTATCAAATAGTATACCATATTTTATTTGTAATTTAGGAATACATGTTTTTATAAACTAACTGAATATTATGATTTAGAGGTTGCTCAGCAAAATATTAGAATAAATTCTGTAGCCCTAGGATCAACTCATTTGGAAATAAGCTAATTACGATAAATTATGCTTACTATTATATTAGTAATTTCTGAAGTATTGTTAGAAAGCATAAATTCATGAGTATAGCTTGAATTTACACAGTTAATTAAAATTAAATCACTTTTAACAGTTTCAAAAACTTTATCATTAATAGTAGAGTTAAATCCACCATTTACAGTGTAAAAACAGATTGCTGCTAAATCTTTATTTAATGGAGTTTTATATTGGAATTTAAGCTGTTTGCTAGGATTAATATTAAGATGAAGTAATTCACCATTATAATTTTCCCTTGTCATTAAATTAAAAACAGAAGCTTTACCATGAGTCTTAGTTTTCCAATCGCCCATAAAGTCGTCTTGCTCAAAGGAGTTAAGTAATTTCTTGTACTTATTTTCATGGTCCAGAGTTATTTTTCCTTCTATAACCATGAATTTACGGGAAACCTTTGGTAGACTACTAAAAGTAGATTCTGGTATATCGATTTTAGCAACTCCCAACCTCCATAAAAAGTTCTTACTGGCATAATCAGAATTTAACGGATATGTTGTCAGTTCTGTAGCCATGCCTCCAGACCAAAATGTTGGCTTGTAATTTTCTTGTCTTAGTAATTCTATATTATATTTCATATAGCAGTTGCACCTCTTCTTATATATCTTTTATGTTCATTATATTAAAAGATATATATATAATCAATCAAGTTAATGTGAGTTCAAAATATTAATTGATTTATGGTTAAAGTTACCAGGTATGCTACTAACAGCAGTAAAGTTATTTTAAAAGAATAATTACTGTTTCTCTTGAGCCTAGTGGTTTACAATTCTATGCTGAATTGCCTCAAGAAATGTACACCTTAATATTCTGATTTATTTGCATATTTCAAGTTTTTCAAATATAATACACATAGAATTTTAGCGAGGTGATAATATTTATGGAATATTTGATTGTAAAGGAAGCGAGAGAAAAGTGGGCCATCACTGGTAGGGTGGTAACATATTATTGGGCGGCCAGACGAATAAAGGACACCATTAAAAAAGACAACCGATTGTTCCGGTTGATGCGGAAAAGCCTGTTGCTGGACGTTACAAAAAGAATAAGACAAAGGACGGCGACGGCATATGAGCACTATCCTACTGATTGAGGATAACGAAAGTTTACAAAAATATATTCGGGAATACCTGAACGCTTATGGTTTTGAAGTACATGTACTAAATGACTACGAGCTCTAGCTTAGTATTTGGTGCAAAAGACGATATAACTAATTTGCGACCAATTTACAAGCAAGAACGCTTTGATATGGCGTTTGGTATTGGCGGTTTTGGATGTACTTCTTTACCTGACTCTTAGAAAAAGATTTTTTAGAGGTGTTGAAGTTTGATAAAAAATTTCTCTTTATAATAAAGTATTTTGTTATAAAAATCTCAACAATTTTGAAGCGGCACAAGAAGAATGGTTAAAACATATATTTATGAGAGTTGAGAAATAGTTTAAAAGCCTAGAGTTAGTAAACTTAGCTCTAGGTCTGTTTTTAAATACCTGAAAAGTTACAAAATCTTTGAAATCCCAACTAATTAATATTGAATACCTAAAATGGAATTTGGTTTTCGTATGTGATTGTCTCGTTTTTCCAACAAATAACAATTGCGTTTTGAGAAGAATTAAGGTATAATTAATAAGTTAATAGAAAATCATTTATAAAATAGTTGCGGCGAAAGATTGATTTTGGATTCAATTCTTTTCATAGCTGAAAGTTTTTTGCATTGACAGTGAACTTTGAGCTCGAATAATCTATAAAATCAACCTGGAGTCTTGAAATTCAGGAACAAAAACATTTCAAATATTCTAGTTATATAAAATTAGTGATTTAAGAATTCTTCTAAAGTACATTCTTCAAATCCTCAACTGTTTCATTCTAATTTTATCCCTAATTAAAATTTTGTTGGACTTTTGTACTCATTATATTATCTTGAGAATATAATTATTTTTGCAGCGGTTTTATAAGGAATAGTTAGGAGAAAGTAAGATGAAAAAAAATAATGTAATTGTAATCATTGATATTACTACAGAGGATGTAATAGATGAATGCATAGCAGAAGCTATAGAAAAGTAGTATGTTTAAAATGCTATCATTATATTAAGTATGTCTAGCTTAGGAATGTATGAATGCTCAATTTAAATGGCTCTCAAGAATAAATTGTGCACACACAGAAAGTAATGAAGACAGACATAAGAATGCAGTGGTAGCTTTGTTTATTTCTATGTAATTTGAGTAAAATAAAAAGTTAGGCTAATACTATAAGGTGATTTAAAAATTGGAGGTGTTGTGTATTAATAAGAATATAATTTTAAATGAAGGAATAACAGTAAGGGAAATCAGACTGGTGTCAGAGAAGGAAAGCAGGATAATGGGCTCGAAAGAAGCTTTGGAGTTGGCAGCTCAGCAGGATATGGATTTGGTAATGATATCTCCAGCAGCAGTTCCACCAGTGTGCAGAATAATGGATTATAGCAAGTTCTTGTTTGAGAAAGCCAAGAAAGAAAAAGAGGCAAGAAAGAATCAAAAAACTATTGATCTAAAGGAAATAAGACTAAGCCCCACTATTGAAGAGCATGATATAGAGATTAAGGCCAAAAATGCAATAAAATTTTTGACAGGTGGAGACAAGGTTAAAATATCTGTTAGATTCAAAGGAAGGCAAAACAAATATACTAATTCAGGGACTAAAGTACTTGAGAACTTCCTTTTAAAACTGAATGATCTAGGGATAGTTGAGAAGTCTGCTAGACTGGAAGGAAAGAACATGTTTATGGTTCTCTCTCCAAGGAAGTAGTTATCAGTATGTAGGCCATGGATTGCTATAAGGCAATACATGGTTTTTCTAGTTGTTACAGTTTGATTGATGTCGTCTTTATGTTAACCCCTAATGTGCTATCTCATACTATTCGATATACTGATCTTGCGAGGGAAAAATAAAAGAGTGGTTATACAAAACGGATGTATTTAAGTTAAATTTAAAACCCTGCAGGAACACACCTGCAGGGTAACAGTAAACAAGTTACTATCTTCTAAAGCCTCTATTATTGTTGCGTTGTTGCTTTCTTGCTCTTCTGCAATCAGCACATCTTTGTGGCTCATTATCGAATCCTTTTTCTTTATAGAAAGCTTGCTCGCTTTCAGTAAATACGAATTCTTTTCCGCAGTCTTTACAAACTATAGTTTTATCTGCCATCTCAACATTCCTCCTTTTTAAAATATTAAGATCCAAAAATAGATTAACAAGTATATTCTAAAAAGAGGATATGTTTGTTTATCATATTAAATCTTAACAACAAATGCAGTTTCGCATCTGGTACTTATTTAATATAACACATTTTAAAACTGTGTACAACATATTTATTTTTTTAAAAGTGTATTTTGCTATGGTATTTGTGCTATAATATTTAAATAGGAGAAAAAACGCTATGAGTAAGCTTTTAATATGACAATACAAGCTGTTGTGCCACCTTGAAGAAGGTGGCTTTTTTACCGGTTACCAAGCTAAAAGCCAACAAATTATATAGATACTCTCAGAGTTCTGGGAGCGTCATATAGATTATATAAGAAAGGAGAGTGCTTATGTTCAGAAAAAACCATAATAGAAAAAGTGCAGTATCTATAAAAATGCTTATAAGAGAATTTGGGGAGGACTTCTCAGAGCATGTGAAGGAACGCTTGATGGATCTTGAGGTCAGGTGTTTTCTGACAAGAAAAGAAATACCTTATAGATTCGACTTAAAGCACGTTGAGCATTTGCAGTATGAAATTGCTTCCGACGAGGCAGAGCCTTCAACACCTTGCAGTAAGGAATATGCCTATGGACAATTCGTAGTACTTGATGGAATACTTTATTTTTCGGAGAGATGCCTTGAAAATAAGGATATCATGCAGTCTCCTATGGTTAGTATTATTTATAATGCTTTAGATGAGGGTATTATTGTTAATGAAGGAAGTAATTTAAAGAGGCTGAATGATAATAATATTGATTTTGTTGTAGATAGTATATTGTCCTCGTGTCCAGAAGTATCTCAGTCATATCTAGATATTGTGCAAGGAATGATATCGAGGTCAAATAAAAGATAATTTTTGTTATCATTTACTATAAGAAAAATAGAAGGAAGGATATAAGATGGAAAACAACAAAATTTTATGCCTACTTTATTTTATGGGGTACATCTTTACGCAAATTCAATATTAATAAGTAATAGTATCATCTTTCTTTCACAACACATGTTGAATGTGTTGTAAGAATAGAGGCATTAACGCTTAGTGAAGGCGAGTATGAGAAGGCTGAACTTAGCGTGAAAGCCCGCATTACGGAGGGGAACGGAGTAATGTGTTCCTTAAAAAATATTGTATATAAAAAGGCTTAGGGCATTCTGCCCTATTTTTTTGTGCTTTATGTTTGCATAGACTAGAAATCTATCCTTAAATAACTTGAATTTTTCTAAAGCGATTCATCCATGAGAGGGTAGCTTTTATTATCCACTGGAGAGCCTTTGAATTTTGGCTCTCTTTCTTTAATCTTTTTTTATATACCTGAAAAGTTACAAAGATTTTGTAATACGCTTTTATCTATTTATTTTCATGTATAGATATTAAAATATAATCCTTAAAAAATAACTAAAAACACCACAAAATTCGAACATGAATAATGTGGTGTCCAGTAGATTATTTGATTTTTATAATTAAGTCGGTAGATGTAAACTATTCGTCATAATAAAATTAAGAAATATTATCATCCCAAAACGGTATAATATCTTACAGTTCCCTCACAACTCATGAATAGATTATACCATTTAATACCATAAAGTTGAACTAATTGTCTTAATTTAAAACAGAAATTGTTTCATATGGCTATACTCTAATGACATGGGGAAAAAGTATTTCATTAGGGTTATAAATGTTTATTAGGAAATCAGAGGAAGCATGTACATTAGCAACAGTTAAGGACATGGCAACTGAATTTATTTCTATACCTCATACACTGCTCCCATTATCTTTTTACTGGAATTTGTATTTCAGTTATAAAATTTTGTGGGTTAGCCTCATTGCCATAGTGCCTAATTCCTTTCCCTCTCATATTTCCTGATATCTTATAACCATTTTCCTCTATTCATTTTGATATAGCTTCCATTGCAGAAGAAATATTCTCATAAACTCCGGTATAGGTAACTGTTGCAGCATAAGGAATTTCATCAAGATCTTTATACACAAAACCATCTTTATTTTCCCGAAACTCTTGAACTGGAATGGCTATCTCCACATCTATATCTGAATCCTTATATTCAGAATCATGATAAATAGAAAAAATTTCGTCTTCGGGAAGGTGCTTGATCTCTTGAGATGCAGTAAATGTATTCATTTCTGTCCAAAGCTCTTCCTCCAAGCTGTAATCTTTAATTATTTTTCTTAATCTTTATCATAGTGCTAAAGCCAATAACTTATTTGAGAATTTTTTTTTATAATCTTCGAGTTTAAATGTATTTCAAAAAACGTACTGCCCAGAAATTCCAATGTATAGTATTCTTAGCAAACTTTCCTATTTACATTTAATTTGGTTCATTTTTAAAGCACATCTATATATTTAGATTTATTGATTAGTATATCTAAATTTCATTTTGTCTATTAATATTTTACAATAGTACTAACCGTTTTTTACCTTTAAACAGAACCTATATTGGCAGATAATAGTATTATTTGGTGGCACGGCAGCATGCTTATGGTGAGGTAATTATAACTAATTATTAAGATGTAAAGAGTGCTTAATAATTGCACTCTTTATTGTATAATGTACAACAAACTCTTATAGAAACATTCTTGTAGTTATAGTATCTTTTTATTTAATTTTTTAGTATGATTTAAATACTTCTAAACTTTATAAAGGTATCTTTTAGATAAAAATTTTTATAATAAAAGCCCTAGTAACCCCAGAGCTTTTATTAATTAAAACATATTGAGATGATATTAAAGAACCAACATGGGTATTAATCATTATATCCAATTTATCATATTTTATATTTATTTTCCAGGTATCCATATAATTACCTAGAATATCTTTTACACAAATGTACAAACTTATTACAGAGAGTTTAAGAAAAATAAAGTTTCGGAGGCGTACGTTATATGAATGGTACAGTTAAATGGTTTAATGAAAGTAAAGGATTTGGATTTATTACAGGAGAAGATGGAAAGGATACTTTTGCGCATTTTTCTCAGATAAATGCAGATGGTTACAAATCACTTCGAGAAGGCCAAAGGGTTTCTTACGACATAGTTAGAGGTGAAAAAGGACCTCAAGCAGAAAATATTACTGTTCTTTAATTAGCGAATTTTATCCCTTAGATATCATAACTATTTAAGGGGTTTTCAGGTATTTAAAATTAAAATTGTGATTATAATAGATATATTTTATATAAAACAATGTTGTAATAAAGTTACCTCCTAACAAGAATATGGTGAGGAAAGTATGCAAAAGTCCTCCTTAAACATATTGTGTCCTCCGTTAGGGGGTTATTTATTTTCCATTATTAATATAACCATTACTAATAGAAAAGCTATCCTATGGACAGCTAAAAAGAATTTAAAAGAGACGATTGTATTATTTATAATATGTTCAAAATTGGTAAATTCCATATAAAATATGGAAAATGATTTTAATCAAAATATAAGGTATTCTTTAGATATTAGATAAAGTCTTTATGATAAAAAGCCCTGGCGAGTCCAGAGCTTTTATTATGAGTCATATTAAAACCATAGCTAGTAAAATATTAGAAGGATTTCAGTTATGCATTAATAATATACCCAACTGAACTTATTTTTATGTTTATTTTCTAAATATTCATTCAACTACCTGGAGTATTTTTTATAGAAATGTACAAACTTTAAGTATAAACAATAAAGATTACTATATAAAGGAGTGTTGGTCATGGCACGTAACAGTAATAATTTAGTAGTTTCACAGGCTAAAGAAGCTTTAAATCAGTTTAAAATGGAATCGGCTCAGGAAGTTGGAGTAAATTTGAAGAATGGTTATAATGGAGATTTAACTGCCAGAGAAGCTGGATCTGTAGGTGGAAATATGGTTAAGAAAATGGTTGAAGCTTATGAACAGGGATTAAAATAAAGTATAACAAAAATCTAGTAGGAAAAATAAAATGGAACCTATATAATAGACACTTTAAAAAAGACTATTTATATAGGTTCTTTTCTTGTACAATAAA
>NZ_JBJHZX010000039.1:0-36108 GCF_045310515.1 Candidatus Clostridium eludens
AAGCATTTAATCTCACCCGCATAGCAGGCGGTTTTTAGTTTCAGGCACTAAAGTACCTTCAACTTGTTAAAACATAACGAAGATGAGTACATTTAATAAGTAATTGTACTCATTTTTGAAGTCTTACAAATGTATTTATATGAAATATGGCTATACGGGTAATGGGAGTATCCTTGTCATGTACTGAAAAGTAAATTCTGTAATTTAGAAATTTTCATTAGATATGTTACTTTATTTACACAAAAGAAAAATGATGATTTAAAACAGTATATAAGCTTGTTTAATCTGGTGAAATTGCTCTAGATAATTGACCAATTTTACAAATAACATAAAGTTCACACGGCTAATTGACAGTAAAAATACAATTTTGAGATATAATGTTAATCAATGCATAAAATTTAAGGAGGAATTGAGTCATGCAAAAAATGAAATATAAATTACTTTCAGCTTTAGTGATTGCAGCACCATTATTATTGAATACAGGATTTGCTACAACAGTTCATGCATGTTCTAATAGTAATTCAGGATGGAATAGTACATGCAATAACCGGGACAATAACCAAGGATGGAATAGTACATGCAATAATCGAAGCAATAATCCAGGATGTAATAATTCAGGACATCCTAATGGAATCAATGTATATCCGGTAAATTATTACACACCAACTACAGTGTATACTTCATCTGATTATTCTTTTGCAGATTTTAAGACTAAATTAGATACCTTAGTAGCATCAGGAATCATAACCCAAGAGCAAGAAACAACAATATTAAATTTATATTATAATGGTCAAATAACAACAAACTCAACTTTAAAGAATAAATTAGATATTTTAGTAACAGTAGGGATTATAACTCAAAGCCAAGAATATTCAATACTAAGTCCATTTACTAGCTGGGGTTCTTGTTGGAAAATACCAGCACCAACAACGCCAACAGCACCAGTATCTAGCGTAGTTAGTACAAGCACTACTTCAAATACAAGTTTCTGTCTTGAAGACATTAAAACTAAATTGGATACCTTAGTAACAGCAGGAACTATAACTGAAGACCAAGAGACAACGATATTAAATCTATTCAATAATGGTGAATTAACAACAAAAAATTTGAAATCTCAAATAGACATTTTAGTGATAGTAGGAGTTATAACTCAAAGTCAAGCAGTATTAATACAACATTAAAATGTATTTTAATTAACGTGAGTTTGGCAGAATTTTATGTGATGAACAGTATAATATCAATGCCTATATAATATTACATTATTCTAAAGTATGCTAAAAAGCAAAAGCACAAATCTATTATTTATATAATTATAAAAATAATAGATCATACAGTCCTTGAAGTATTGAAAATACTAAAATTTCTCATAGAACTCACGTTAATTAGAGACATAATGCACTAAAGTACTTAAGATAACTTCATTAAGTACTTTACAGTATTTTATTTTTAATATTTCTTGTATAAAAAATTATACTCTTTGATACAAGTGAATTAATACGATATTTAAGTAATTTTTAATACGAAAAATACATAATATGAGAGACCGCAATGTTTTTACTTATTCGTTACGGAATTAATTGATTGATAATTCAGAGGGACAATAATATTACGCCCCCCTGTGAATAACATAAAATCACCACTACAATACAGCATATATAAATATTCACATGATTAATGTTAGAACAATTTCACTCTATTAAATGGATATATTCTTACTATGACATGACCTTTTAAATTTTTTATATCAATTGAACCCAGCATTCTACTATCTGTGCTATTGGTTCTGTTATCACCTAAAACAAATACATGGTTTTTAGGAACAACATACTTAGTTGTAGTCGTAATTGGTTCAGTAACGGTTCCTTTTGATAAATAGTTTTCCCTGAGAAGATTATTGTTCAAATATACATGTCCTCCTTTTATTTCTATTACATCGCCTTCTATACCTATTACTCTCTTTATAAAATAACCTTCATTTGGGATTTTAGGATCAAGTACAACAATCTCTCCTCTCTTCACGTTGTGCATTTCAGTACTTATTTTTTCAACAAATAATGAATCATTATTATATAATATTTCTTGCATTGATGGGCCATCTACAGTAACTCTAGCAAAAACATAAGTACGTAAAGCTAACGCAATGCCTATTATCAATATTATACTTATTACATATTCACCCATTTTTTTATAATAATCCAATCTATTTTTTTCATCCATTTTAATTGGCTTTATAATAGTTACAAGTCTCACTAAAATACCCTGTAAATATTATTCATACACTTAATTATTTTTCGATTGTAATAATTAATGTACATAATGGCAGCTCTCTACACTACCTACCATAAGCCGGTGGTTGCTATTTCACTTCCTTTCCAAATTAAATAACTTAGCTTAACTTAACTGTTACGCTAGTCAAAATATAAAATCATTTAATAATGTAAATGAAACTTTCAGACTCCAGAAATTCAACTATCCTAAGTTAAATAATTTCAGTAGAAAAAATTATTACAATTCTTTATTTAATGCTTGTTTTTAATAGGATATTTAATTATAAAACTCACTCCATTTTCTCTATTTACTGCCTTAATATCTCCATTATAAAAATCTATTATTTTTTTTGAAATGGCAAGCCCTAATCCAAAGTTGCCCTTCTTACCTTTATACATACTATCAAATATACGTTCTATATTCTTGCTTTCGATAGTATTTCCATCATTGTAAATTTCAATAGTAGCAAAATTATCTTCTCTTTTTAATGCTATTTTTATAGTAGTTTTTGCATATCTCAATGCGTTATCCAATATATTCTCTATAGAAACTATTACTTTCTCCTTATTGGCCAAAATAATACTATTTTTAATGTTTAAATCCCATCTAATGTTACTGTTAAATGCTTGAAATCTATGTATTATGTCATTAAGAATGTCTTGCAAATTTATATTTTCATTTCTTATATTATTCTCTAACATGTATTCAAGAGTATTTAAATACAATACTTTTTTTATTTTTCTTTCAAGATTTACAGACTCATCCTTTATTATTTCAGCTGTTTTTTCAACAGAATCTATATATACACCATCCATAATTGCTTCAGCATGGCTCATAATAACCATAACTGGTGTTTTTAAGTCATGAGATATACTTTGAAAAAATAACTTTTCATTTTCTTCGGCATATTTTAATTTTTTTTGCATAACGTTCATGGAATTTGCAAGGCTTCCAATTTCATCATTACTCTTAATCTTAATTGGTTCTCCCCAGTGTTTACTTGCTATCCTTTTAGTATAATTTTCTAGTTCCTTAAGTGGCCTTGAGATGTATCCTGCAATAAACTTTGCAGTAAAAAAAGCTATAACAATGAATACAATACCTATAATAATAATTTTATATAGTATACTATTATCAAAAAAATATGGCATATAGGTAATTAAATATGATTTTTGAGAATTTTCATTTTTTATCGGACTTATTATAAAAAAAAATTTAGTATTATTGTGATACTCTTTAAATTCTTTCTCATCCTTTCCTACATATTTAATGAAACCAATTATCCAGTTTCTTTCTTGGTCTTCTGGTGGGGGTGGTTCATCATGGGGATTATTTATATCTACTATTTGCGTTTTGCTTCCATCAATATTAACAATTAGGTTTTTAATACTCATGAGATTTTTTAATTTATCAAACCTTAAAGGATCTTGGAAATTATTATTTTTTACTAACATGTCATGAGCTGCTGTTAGATCTTGTATTTTAGCATTTTCATCAAAGATTCTGAAAGCAAATAAATATAGAAATGAAATACAGCATATTATTACAAGAATCATAATTGTGAAGGTCATCCATATTCTTAGCATTAATGATTTTATCTTAAATATCTTCATAGGTTCACAACCAATTTATAACCATGTCCATATATTGTTTCTATGGTTAATTTATTTGCCTTTTTTCTAAGTCTTCTTATGGCATCATCTATAACTCTGTCAGAGCCAAAATAATTGATATCCCAAACATTTGTTCGGATTTTTTCCCTTAATATTAAATTGTTCTTATTTACAGCAAGATAGTTTAATAATCCAAACTCACTATTAGTAAGTTGAAGTTCCTTACCTTTAGATAAAACTACTCTTCTAGTTTTCTGAATAAAATATTCACCAATTTGTATATTCAAATCTTCTATTTCAGTATTAGTATCATAAATTCTTTCTATAAGTTTATTCACTCTTATTTTTGCACAGCTTCCACTAGAAAAAGTAGTTACATCATAACCTTCGTTTTTAAGATATTTTTCGAGTAAAATATTTAAACTATATTTATCTTCAACTAAATATATTTTTTTAGACAACACTATCACCTCAGCTCAAATTTAAATTATATTTTGTTATATTGCTAAAACTTTTGATAAAAATGCTAATTTTCGTCACTGAAATCAAAATAAATATATAGAATTTCATATGGCTTTTAAACTTAATAATCAATTTACATATTATTAATAACACATTTAATCAATTTTTCTACTATTTTTCTCATACTTATACTTTCAGTTAATTATATATAAGCTCATTTGCAGATATTTTTTTACTGGATATAATTGTAGGTTTACTAAAATAATAGCCTTGAAAATATGTATAACCACACTGCATCGCTTCATTAAATTCATCAACTGTTTCAATTTTCTCTGCAAGAAATTTTATTTTTTTAGATTTTATACTATTAATTATTTTTCTTCGTTCATAATCTGGAGTTGTACGAAAATCAACTTTTATTATATCTACAAAATTAATGAATTTCTTATGCTCTTCATCAAAAACAAAATCGTCTAAAGCAAGTATAAACCCTTTTTGTTTTAGAATTTTACATGCATTTATCACTTTATCTGAAGGTTTTACATTTTCTAAAATTTCAATTGCTACAATTTCAGGCGAAATTATTTCAAATATTTTCGATGTTAAAATGTTCTCAGTGAAGTTAATAAACGCCATTTTGTTCTGAACTATCTTATTCATACCAATATGAAAAATACTATTTTTTATAACTTTAATAGTTGCTGTATCTCCATCAGTTTCACTACATTTATTTTCTCTAGTATTATCTCTAAACAAGAGTTCATATCCATAAATTTTATTAAATCTATTAAAAATAGGCTGTCTCGCTATAAATATATCCATAAATCCTCCAGCTTTATAAGTTTACATGAATTTTATATATAAGAGTTCTTACTATTTGTCGAAAAAGCAACAATAATGTAGCAAGTGTAAATTTCTTTATATTTAGAAAAACGCGTAATTATATTTAAAACATTTTGTTATATAACATATTTTTTTATTGTTTCACTTAACTTTTTGTTTAAAAAAATTATAACTAACAATTGTAGTTATAATATGTAATAATTATGTGAAACTTATGTAATTTAAATTCACTATTATAAGTGAAAAAACAGCACAAGTCCGTATGAGTCTTAGAGTAGAAAATAATAATAAATTTATACGTGGAGAGAAAAAGCCAAAGAAAATATTGAGAGGTATTTGAAGCAGCATTATAATATGCAAGAATCTAATTTTGGTGACGGTCTAAAATTAGCTCGTATCCAAACAATATCTAGTTTAATCGATTGGGTATATATACAAGCTGAAAACGGAGTTGTTAAAGAAAACATTTTTAACTCTCTTGGATTATCAAGAAATACGTGTGCTTAGGTGATGTAAAATAGTGTAATCAATTTTGCTCATTTAAAGTAAAGTATATGATATATTCCACGATGTGGATAAGGGAGCTGACCAGAAGAATTGTTTCACTGAAAATGCGATGAACTTGGACTAACATGGTAATAAATGGGGTATAACTGTAATTTTTTGTTCCATTACTACAGAGACCCCTCATAGGTTTCCTTACTATAACTTCAGTTACAGCTTTATCTGGCACTTCTATTTTAAATATCTTCATAGGCTCGCAACCAATTTATAACCATGTCCATATATTGTTTCTATAGTTAACTTATCGACTTTTTTTCTAAGTCTTCTTATGGTATCATCTACTACCCTGTTAGATCCGAAATAATTGATACCCCAAACATTTGTTAGGATCTGTTCCCTTAATATTAAATTATTCCTATTTTCAACAAGATAGCTTAATAATTCAAACTCCTTATTGGTAAGTCTAAGTTCTTTACCTTTAAATAAAACCATCCTTTGCTTTTTATTAATGGAATATCCTTCAATCTCTATGTTGAAACTCTCTGTTATATTGGCACCTCCGTAAATTTTTACCATGAGATTATTAGTTCTTATAACTAGTTCTCTTGGTAAAAATGGCTTTGATAAATAATCATCACCGCCAAGCTCTAATCCTACTACCCTATCGAATTCTTTATTTCTTGCGGACATAAATATAACAGGTGTATTTTTATTATTTTGTTTTATATGCTTAATTAACTCATATCCATTTATGTCAGGAAGCATTATATCTAGTATCCAGAGATCTGGCATATCTTTTATTCTATTTTTTGCACAGCTTCCATTAGAAAAAGTAGTTACATTATAGCCTTCGTTTTTAAGATATTTCTCAAGCAAAATATTTAAGTTGTATTCATCTTCAACTAAATATATTTTTTTATCCAACTCCATCACCTCAACTTAAGTTAGTATTATAGTTGAGTACAACTCTAAGGCTTTTATTCTAGTAACCTTATAAAGGCTGAATTCTTTGTCACTAAAACATATATACTAAGATTTTTACATATTTAAATTTTCTCATGTAAATTGCATCTACATAGATATTACTGAATAAACTTTATACCAGGTATTATGGCAAAAATGTGTTTTACGTATAATGATATAAAATATATTTTTCAACTGACTGTAGAGAGTATAGGTTGCAAGCTCTAGAAAATAGAAATCCCCTCATCTCCATAAGTAATGGCAGTTCACTAAACTATTAAAACATTTAGATAAGTACAAGTAAAATTCTTATTGTACTACTATCTATAAAAAGTTAGAGAGAAGTTAATAACTTCCCTCTGATTTTTATAGATTATCCTAAATAAAACATATAAGCATAATAACATGCTTGTCCAATATTTTCTTAATCAGACTAAGTCTATCTAATAAAAATTGTTACTTATTAGTTTGATCAATGAATTTTATTTTGAGCACTTGTGTCCTGAACTATTAGATGTAGAACCACCATATCCTAAGTTATTAATCCCAGATCCATTATGCCCTGAATTATCAACCATTACTGGTGCTGGCAAGCTTGGTTGCAATATACTAAATAAATTTAATATAGATACTTCTTGACTTTGAGTTATGCTACCTGTTGTTACTAAAACATCTAGTTCAACCTTAAAATTTTCTGATGTTATGTCGCCTTTATTATATAAATTTAATATTATTATCTCCTGATCTTGGCTTATAGTACCTGCTGTTACTAAAGCATCTAATTTAGTTTTAAAGTTTTCAAAAGAGAAATACGATCTATAAATTATATTTGAATTACTATTGCTAAAAGTACTTCCATCACCCTTATTATATGCTCCTGTATTACGCCACCCTATGTTAGATATTCCTGTACTATTATTGTTAGTACATGCATGTACTGTTGTAGCAATTCCTGTATTCACTAATAATGGTGCTGCAATTACTAAAGCTGGAAGTAATTTGTATTTCATTTTTAACATTTTTCAGTCCTCCTTAAATTTTCATTACTATTTGATATTATAACTAAAGATTGTAGTTATAATATCAAGTGGGCATGTGAATTTCATGTGATTTTTGACACTTTACAATAAGTGTTATACATCTATAAATATAAACAAAACTATGAGTAAAATTACCAGGTGAGTATGTGCATAATTGTATATCAAAAAATATACAACTTAAAATAAATTTTATATAACTTCTTTTGGTGCTTCTTTTATCCTTTTACGTTAACTTCTGTCATATAAAATTGAGATGGAAATGCTATATAGAAATTGTAAGCAAAATTCCTAATTTGTACAGTACGTGGCTATGTTCATGATGGAGATACACCTCCCGAAAAATGTCCTGTTTGTGGTGCATCAGCAGATAAGTTTATAGAAAAGACAGAAGCTGGAGCAATCAGTTGGGCAGATGAGCACGTAGTAGGTGTTGACAAAGATGTAGATCCAAAGGTAGTAGAAGGAATAAGGGCCAATTTTACAGGAGAATGTTCAGAAATTGGAATGTATTTAGCTATGAGCCGACAGACGAATAGGGGAGGATATCCTGAGGTGGCAGAAGCATACAAACGAATAGCTTTTGAAGAAGCAGAGCATTCGGCTAAATTGCTGAATTATTAGGAGAAGTGGTAGTGACAGATACAAAGAAAAATTTACAGATGAGAGTAGATTCAGAAGAAGGTGCTTGTAAGGGTAAAAAAGATTTATCAACCCTTGCTAAAAAATTAAATTACGATGCAACTCAAGACACAGTACATGAAATGTGTAAGGATGAAGCAAGACATGAAAGTGTCTTGTAGGACTGTTAAATAGATATTTTAAATAATGGTTAATATAAAATAATTGAATTTAGTAGTATTGATTTCCTTAGAAAAATACTCCTTGCCCATGGCTGGACTTACCTTACCGACTTAAATTCAATGCTTTTCTGTCTGCTGCACTGGCCTTGTGCCACCACTCTTTTAGCAATAAGGAAAGAATCAGGTAACTTCAAATGGGTAATACTTTCTGCAGTTATTCCTATAATTTACAGCAATATCATTAATATAGATATAGATATTGTAATAACAAAAAGCAATTGTAGATTCTAAAATAATCATTGCTACGGGAGTTATAACATTGCCAAGGCTACTTAAGGATGAGGCAAATACATTTATGGAATATTTGAAAGAAAATGAAGATAGCTAGTGCAGCCAATATAAAAGGCATATTTAAAACCAGTTTTGGATTAAATTTATGATTTTCCTTGTAAATTTAAATATGATGAATTTAATGATGTTTTTGTATGTTCTAATAATAAAATCCTTAGATTTACTAGTGTTGATACTGGTAAATACAAAAAAAGAAGCTATGACCTTAAGACGAATTTATTGTGAAGGTAATTTGGGAATAATGAAGGAAAATCATAATTTAAGAAGAACTAGAAAAAAGGGCCTTAAAAATGTATTAGAACAATGTCTCTTTTCAGCATTAGCATTAAGCATTAAAAAGTTAATAAAGTACAGTAAAGGCCAAAATACAGCTTATGTAAAAGCCATAGCTATTTATTTTATTACTTACTTTTCAATCTAACCCGATCCTCGTTTAAATCGACATCGATTTAAACGAGGATCAAATATCAAGTAATCATTCCCAACCCGTGATACTCAGGTAATTCAATTTTCATACAAGCATCCTCCCCCTTATAATTTCTCATAGGTCTGCTTTAGAATCAAAGCATCCTTTTCCAGTAATGGACCTTCAGCAATTATGCACCCTCTGGCATTAAAGTCCTTAATGGCCTTTAAACATTCTTTATAATTGAAATCACTTTCCATTAATGGCGCATGACTCTTTTCACCTTTTGGGGTATACCTTATACCACCCATATGGATATGTAAATCCTCTATTGCACTTCTTCCTAGATTATTGCAAACATATTCAAGGATTTCAGCAAAGTCATCATACCCTTTAAGGCCCCCATTGGTTCTCGCATGGATATGTGAAAAATCAATACAGAGCTTGCAAAGGGGAATTTCTTTACATAAGGCAACCAGTTCCTCTAGAGTACCAAACTGGGTTCCTTTTCCCGTTGTCTCAAGCCTATAATCAACTCCACAGTCAGGAAGTTTCTTTAAATTATTTCTGATGGTAGCATAAGCTATTTCTTTCGCATCCTTCAGGTAATAGCCTGGATGTAACACCAGACTCCTGCCGTTTACTTTTCTCAGCCCATGGGCAGCATCGATTATTCTTTTTATAGATTGATTTTGTATATCAATATCATCAGCATTCAAATTCAAATAATGTGATGCATGAGCCGAAAGATAGAAGCCTTCCTTCTGCTTTGCCTCCAGTATAGCGTTCCTGTTGCGATCCGTTACATTGACATTACGAACAAAAAGAAGCTCCATAGCATCCAGTCCTATGGATTTCAAGTAATGTATGCCGGTTGCATAATTGTATTTCTTGGTGCCATTGTATATCGGTAAGCCGGACATACCAAATAACAATTTTTCCATACTTTTTCTAATCATCCGAACTCCATAAATTCATTGAAACCCGGAATCTCCTTTCTAACTACTAGAATAAATAACTTGATATGCAGAGCTAATCAGTAAGATATTATTTCTATAATGTCTAACTAAACCCACCAGTCATTTGAAGTAAACTTATTGGGCACCACTTGAGTCTTGCCAACAACACAGAAGGATACCTTATTGTTTACCTTGATATTATCCAATTTGTGTCCCTCCGTTGCACAATGAAAATATATTTTATCATTGATGTAAACATAATTCAGGGCTGTAGCATAGTTATATCCATCTTCACCATTTGTTGCTAGAACTCCATATTCACCGTTAATAAGTATTTCCAGTGTGCTATCTCAATCAAGCTTCCTTCTTGTATTTTTCATTTCTCTAAACATAGTTTTTTATCTATCCAAAAAATCGGATTCTCTTTTTCTTTGATTATACCTTTTTTATACAAAAACAATGGTCAGATAAAGTAGATACACTTTATCTGCGATTTTATAGCTATATGAATAAAATGTCAACAAAAATAAAATATTATGAAATCTCAAATTGAGTATT
This sequence comes from Candidatus Clostridium eludens, assembly GCF_045310515.1. Lineage (NCBI taxonomy): Bacteria > Bacillati > Bacillota > Clostridia > Eubacteriales > Clostridiaceae > Clostridium > Candidatus Clostridium eludens. Next base: position 10,768 of record NZ_JBJHZX010000039.1, read on the forward strand.
ACTCAAACAAATTTTCTGAATAGGAAACAGGAATCGTTTCCGTTCCTGCTACCAATCGAATCACGTCAGCCAGTGACTGTGATTTCCCTTAACTCGGATTCCTCACAGATCTCAACAAATATGACATCTCCAGCAGCAAGCACGCCTTCCACTTGGATCAGAACAAATTCTACTAAGTGATGATAATGCCCCCCATCATAGCGAGTGCCGCAGAACTCTCCCCAAAATACCTGGATTCTGTCGAAGCTTTCACAGAATTGATAACCCTGCTCATCAATGAGTCAAGATAATCACGTATAATTTTTTGAACAGTATCTGTCTTCGCACCCCTTTTCGTGTTGAGAGCACCTTTTTCCTCGAAGACCTTATGTTTATCAGTTAACAATTTTCTAACCATAAGAATTACCTCGATGTAAAAAAATCAGAAATTACTTCATAGATACATACTCGTTACCTTTTATATAAAATCTCCACGGATATTCCCTTGCTTCCTCAGCGCGATCAATCCCGACACGTTTTGTAGAAACAATTGGAATACCCTGTTCACCATCCTCTTCAACATATACTTCATCACCACACAAATCAGTCCCGTTGAAAGCACTACCAATGGATAACGAGGCGCATAGTTTTCCTGGACCATTTGTCAGCCCTTTTCTCTGGCTCTTGGTCAACTCCTCAAAATACTTTCCATACCTTTCACGAGCCATCCATTCGACTCCCTCAACCGGCTGTGCAGCTCTTATTAAAACCGCCTGTGGATTTCCTTCCTCCCTTGTTACGATATTAAAGCAGCAGTGTATTCCATAAATTGTAAAGATATATGAATAACCAGGCCCGCCGTACATAACCTCCACTCTTGGAGTTCTTTTTCCTCCATAGGCGTGGGCAGCTTTGTCTATGAGGCCCATATAGGCTTCTGCTTCAACAATTCTTGCAGATATCCTTCGTCCACATATTTCGTGCACCAGTAACTTTCCCAAAAGTTCTTTCGCCACTACGATAGAATCCCTGTTATAGAATTCCCTGTCAAGCTTCTTCAATCAATATTCCTCCTTCCAAGATTCTTTTTAATGACTTTTTCCTTGAAAAATGCACCTTTCACCTTATCGAGCAGAATATTTACGACAATTGCTGACCCTGATGACAACAGGCTTCCCTACACGATTTTGTAAATATTCAAAGTACGCAGCCCATCAAACAAAATAACTCCCAGCCCACCTGCGTTAATAGACGCCGCAAGGTTGCTATTCCAATTGTTGAAATCGAGCCAACCTTACCCCTGTGAACAGCGCTTTTTTAGCCAAGAGGAGCCGTATCTCAATCAACACCTGGCTTCCTGTCATACCCACTCCTCAATGATTGACGGTTCATAAATTCATCCGGTGCCAAATCAACAAGAGAGAGCAGTTCTCTGACTCTGTCATGGTTCTTACCGCTGTCATATATTTTCGATGACTTTCATTTGAATTTCCCATAAATCTTTGTTAGTGCAGGGATTCCGTCATCCCTCTAATCAAACTCACGCTATTAAATTCATATTGCATTTCTATCTAAAATGGCCTACAATAACAGATAACGCGGATAGTATTTATCTGCGATTAAATTATAATGCTGATTATTTGAATTGTCAATAATAAAAATATATCGAAGACAACTTTCATATATAATTTTGCTCAAAACGATTGACTAGAAAAAAATAATACGGTACGATGATCAATGAACATATTCAAGTTAGCAAGGTGATTCTAATGCAATTTTCTGTGGGCGTTGAGTACGCTTTACATTGTTTGTTATACATGGTAGATATTCCAGTCGGGAAGTCTGTCGGGATTAGAGACTTGGCTCTGTTTCAGGGGGTGTCAGAAACCTATCTTTCTAAAGTCTATACAAAATTGAGAAAGGCAGGTATTGTTAAATCAATTCCAGGTGTCAATGGAGGCTATGAGCTATCCCGGCCTCCGGAGGAAATCACATTCCAGGATGTCATTGAAGCAGTGGAGGGGAATACCCCACTATTTCAATGTATTGAAATTAGGCAAAAGCAAATCATATTGGACAAAGATAACCTTCCCGATTCACATACAAAATGTCCTTGCTTAATTAAAATCGTAATGCTAGAAGCAGAAGAGCAAATGAAACAGTACCTGAAGGGGAAAACTCTGGCTTGGCTAAGTGAGCAAGCAAAGAACAGACTTCCGGAAGATCATACAAGAACAACAATTGAATGGTTTAACAACCCGGATTCGAGATAGTCAACATGGAGGACATTATCCCCTCCTAGCACAATAATCATTGTTCAATCAACCTGTTATGACACCAGTGTACCAGGTTGATTAATTCTTAAACAAAGCACAAAAATGAAAGGATCAATAATCAATTAAAGTCTATACTGTATTTTACATAAATATCCGCAAATGATTTGTTGTACTTTAAGGATGTGAATCTATTAGATTCTTTATTAAAAATGGATTCGGTGAGGTTGGTATTGATGGAAGTATACTAAGCAGAACAAACATTGAGGTAAAGGAACTCAATGCAATATCTGGCGATTTTAAGAAAGCTATAAAGGAGATAATTGAAGAATATGGACCCTATGGCTTTGTGTCCCTGCCTAAAGACAGGGGCATCCTTATCACAGATAATTTAATTTTCATTTACAACAACATTACAATAAAACCATCATGTTTGTTTAGAATATTTTCTATTTCATCTTCACATTTTGTGCCTGTCATACAATTTATATAAATGGTCTTTCTCATCAACTTTTTCTGATATAAATATCTCGTCTGTTTCATTTAATCTTTATTGAACCGTCTTTCTTATCACTTCAAGAGTTAATTACCTACACAATGGAGAAGCTTAAGAACACTACAATACTATCTCAATCTTCTTCTGCTTCTCTGTTAACCTTACCTCTTACCAATGAGGCGAACACGCCCAGGACACAGAGTACGACAAATATTATAAATGCAGTTCTTAAACTGAGCATGAGCTGATCAACATACCCTACTGAGCCGATTGACAGGTTTCTCATTAAAATTGAAGTAATGAGTGAAACAATAGCCATACTGATAGATTGGCCTAGTAGTCGCATGTTACCCATAATTGAAGATGCGACGCCGTATAATGTCCGGTCAACCGAGCCCATTATGGCATTTGTATTGGGTGAGGAAAACAGAGCAAAACCAAGTCCGATAAACGCTAAATTAAAAATTATCAGCACAATCGGGGTCTGGGTACTCAGAAAAATGAAGAAGAATAGACCCAATGCAGAGATGCCCATTCCTAATGAAGCAAGAATCGCAGGTTTTATCCTATCTGATAATGTACCCGCAACCGGAGAAAGAACAGCCATGATGATCGGCTGAACCAATAGAATAAGCCCTGAAGCAGCCATGTCAATTTTCAGCACGGTTTGCAGATATAATGATAATACAAAGCTCAAAGCGAACGTTGCACTGTAGTTAATTAAGGTTGCTAAATTAGAAAAAGCAAAGGGCCTGTTTTTGATAATACTTCCAATAGGAATAAGTGGATTAGAATGGTTTTTCTCATATATGAAAAATACGATCAATAATAAAATCCCTACAGCAAAACTAATTTGATAAAGTAAGTCGTTCGTTAAATCAGTCAACCCAAACAATAATAAGGCCTGAGCTGCTATACACAGAATAATTCCCCAGCTATCAAATTTAGTGACGGCACCTGTCCATTCCCCCTTCAATTTCCATACGGTTATAACAATAATAATCAAAGCCATCAGCAGATTGAAATAAAATACACCACGCCATGTAAATACACTGGTGATCAAACCTCCTAATACAGGGCCAGACGATAATCCGATGTATGTTGCTGCGGCGTTTAATCCCAATGCTTTGCCTCTAGATTCAGGCGGTACTACCGACGTTAAAATAGCCATTGAGTTGCTGAATATCATTGCACTAGCGATTCCTTGCAAAATCCTAAAACATACCAAGGCAACCAAAGATGTCGCTAAAGCGCAGGCCAGGGATGAGGCCGCTAGAAATATCATACCAATTAAGAATATTTTTTTTCTTCCAAACTGGTCTGCTAGGCGTCCAAAGGGCAGCAAAAAAGCGGCGGATGAAAGTAAAAAACCAAAAACCACCCAGTTCAGCAAATTTTGGTTGCCCCCGAATTCAATACCGATAGAGGGGATGGCAAGGTTGATGGCGTTGCTCATAAATGGAGTAATAAAAGAAGTAATCATTACAATTACCAGAGTAATCCTCGTCTGACTGTTGCTGCGTTCCACGTTATCTACCTCCTTGAAATCATTAAAAGTTATTCCCTGATGTATTTCCTTTTTTCTTTATGTAAGTTGCTTATCACCTATTTCAGTACCAATATAGTCTGTTCTATCACACTTTCTGAAATATTGTTCGAAAAAATGTCCAACATTTCAGAAAAGACCGATCTCGCTATACCTCCATTTGTAGTTGTCGTGACAACTACAATAGTAAAAAATAACTACTTAAGATTATCATATATTTCATTTAGTAGTTTTTTTATTTCTATGACTTTATGTCTTTCTATTCCTACTGTTGCTTCCTCTAGCAATTGTATACCTTTAGGAATTAATTCATCCCTTAATGCCCATCCGCCATCAGTCAAAAAGATTTGAAAAGCTCTTTTATCTATGGGATGAGACTTTCGAACAACCAATCCTTTGTTTTGCAACTTTTCAAGAATGCGATTAGTATTTGATTTATCCTTAAACATCATATCTGCCAATTCTCTAGGGGTAACACCCTCTTGTTCCCATAAACAGTTAAGGACACCCCATTGCTCTGGTGTAATGTCATATTCTTTGAATCGGTGAAACAATTCATTTTTAAGTTTTGTATTTGTCTTATTTAGGATAAACCCTAACGAATCATATAATTTAAATTCCATCTATATCACCACCTTAGCTGTCATGACAACTACATTATACTCCTATGATAATTATCAGTCAATATGTACGTTCAAATTAATATAGCAGCCTTAAAAAAGGCTGCTATGACGCACAAATAGTGCATTTGTAAGTTAGTTGACCTGGTCTTTGCCCCCACACTCGCCTTTAGAAACTATCATATGGATAAGTTTCTATAAATTCCTATAGTTACTGAAACTACTAAGTTTTTTAAGTATAAGTTATCTTAATATATTATAGTATTCTTTGACTAGGACGGGAATATTTTAACCATTATTTAAATTTTGGTTCTAACTTTTTTAGCTGAACTAAACGCACTTCATGATCGAGTTTGATCGGATAAAATTTTCAGTTTCTCTACAAGTAAGTCTGCTTGGAATCAACAGATCGGATCTCCATTATTCAAATTCCAACATCAAAATACATAAATATTTGATAGCAAAACACTTTATAATAAAATGCATCAATATTCCAACATGCTATATTAACTATTTCCATTAAGAAGCATATGTGGACCTTGGCCATAGCCTCATTTATTGAGGCTCACCTCGAGGCTACAAAATCATATATGCAGAAGCTCAATGTAATAGTTAATATATCTACCTTGGAGTTTAGTTACATTTTGATATTGGAACTTTCCTACATTTTCATGTCACCACGTACACTATTATAAATCTATTGCTCCAATAACTGCATCCATTTCTATTTCAATTAGTTGAGTAGGCCGGTTTAGTGCAGAGATACCAACCAAAGTACATAATGGTTTTATTGATTTGAAAAATTCCGAATAAGCTTGTATGTATTCTTTAGAACGAGTCATATCTGTAGCATACATCTTTACTCTTACTACTTCTTCTTTCTTGCTGCCTGCTTGTTCTAAGCATTTAATCATCTTTTCTAAAATATATTTTGCTTGAGCATATCCGTCATTTTCCCCAAATACGCTGCCATCAGGTTGAACAGATGTAGTACCACCAACATATACAAATGGTCCAACCTTAACAACACGACTATACCCTGCTTTTTCTTCAAGCGGTGCTCCTGATGAATAATTAGTTCTTTTAAATTCCATAAAAAATTCCTCCTAAAATCTATTTTAATCTTTTTTGTTTTGCAACAAATTAGATTTCTGTCACTTTATATTTTTGCTTTAAACCTATCATAACGAAAAGCGCTTAAATCTATAGATGGTTTCCCATCTGCTACCATCTCTGATAAAAGTTTACCTAATGTTGGAGATATTCCAAAGCCATGCCCTGAAAATGCACAGGCAATTATAAGTCCCGGAACTTCTTCCACAAAACTTATAACAGGTACATGATCTGCACACTCATCTATCCATCCTGCCCAAGTACGCACAACTTTTGCATCCTCAAGTATGGGAAAATACTTCATTATTCCACGACAGATAGCAGAAGCAGTAATACTTGAGGTAGTCGGTGTTCCATTATCCTTATTAAAAGCTTCATAGCCTGAGGAGCCCCCAAAAACAAAGGAGCCATGTTTACTTTGATGACCATAAAAGTCTGCTGCTGCAGTACCTAACATTTGATAAAACATAGGCGGCTGAGCTTCTGTTACAATAACTTCCATTAAAGTTTGATTCATGGGTATATCTATTCCAAAGTTAGCAGCTATCTTACGGCTTCCGTAACCTGCTGCAAGAATAATATTTTCTCCTTCATAGATATTATTGGGGGTTATTATTTGTCTAGCTTTACCCTTTACTTTTTTTACCTCAATTACTTCTTCACCAGTTATAAAACGAACTCCTAATTGTCTTGCTCTACGGTAAAAAGCAAGTGTCGTCAACATTGGATTAGCATGTCCATCGGTAGGACACCAGCTTGCACCGATAACTTCTTCTGAAAGATAAGGACAAATATTTCTTGCCTCATCACCTGAAATCATTTTTACATCAAGGCCGCAGTCATTAGCATTACTGGTAAGATTATTTAAAATCTTAATATGATCCTCTGTCTTACCAAGTCTCAAGTTACCATCCTTATAATATTCCACATCCATGCCTAATTCCTCTGACAATGTGGGCCAAAGATTTTTTACTCCATACATAGCAAGGGGAAGTTCTCTTTTATCACGACCTGATTGGCGAACTCCTCCACCATTTCTTGAAGAACCCCCGTTACCAATATTATCACTTCTTTCCAGAACAATAACATGACATCCTCTCTTGGCTAGATAGTATGCTGCAGCATTTCCAATTACTCCACTTCCTATAATAACTACATCAGCATAATTTTTCATGTTATTCTCCTCCTTTTTCATTTCCAAGAACTTTCATTTCTATAGGTCTCATAGGTGCACGTGATACTGAAGCCTCTAATTCCAGAGATGAAATCCCTAACTCTCTTGCCACAATGCCCTTTACTAAATTACCACAGTTTTGTCCCTGACAAAGCCCCATACCCGTTCTTAGATATCTTCTCATCTCCGTTATGGTAAATATTCCGTCATGCACTGCTTTTCTTATTTCACCCTTTGTAATTTCTTCGCAGCGGCAGATTATCATATTATCATCAGGCTGCATGATATATTCACCTACATCTCTTGATCTATCATTTATTTTATTCATAAACTTACCCTGTATAATGAATATATAGAGGATTCATTATACATTTTCCTTTCTAGACTATTTTCTGTATAATCTTTATTAACTACTGTGGACTACTTATTCTATATATTTAAAACTACTTAACTTCATATAGTTAATCCCCTAGACTTGCTTAAAAAATCTAGCTTTCATTCCTACTTCTCTAGGAACCTTTATAGTTAATAAATTAGTATAGTCAAATGCAGGGATTAATCTAACTTCCACAACTTCAGCTTCACAGATCTTTTGCCCGCTCCTATCTAAAGCAATACCTTTTGTACCTTTTTCGGGCAATGTCAAAAACTCATAAGGAAGTGTTACAGATGCATATCCTTCTTCATAATCTTCATTTATAAGGAATATGGACTGACCAGGACAAGACGCTACACACAACCCGCATCCAATACATTTTGACTTTTCATCAACAACCGGCAGAGATGTGATTTTCTCACCAACTTTAATACATTTCTTTGAACAGACATCCTGGCAGGGATTACAGGGAATATTTTGTGAACATTCTATTACAGGATGAATTCCTTTAATAGATTTTACTCCAGGATATTTTTCTACTTCCCCATCTGTAAGGTAACCCTTCTTAAGAAGATTTACTGAAACATCGCAACCTTCCTCTGTTTTTTCAATATTTTTACCTTTGTTTTCTGGACCAAACATTCCCTGTCTCAAACTAAATAATGCCTTTTCTAATGCCTTTGCTTTAAAATCTAATTCCTCTTTGCCTATAAAGCCTAATTTATAAGCAGCTGCCACACCAGAAATCCTTCCTTTAATCATTGCTGAACTTGCTTCCTCAATGCCTGAAGCATCTCCTGCTACAAAGATGCCTTGTATAAAGGTCTCACCATATTCATCGCAGAGTGGAACTAAACCTCCCTTTTGGGGATTATCATCCATCTTACAGCCCACCATTTTAAGAAGCTGTGACATAGGAGAAAGACCGACTGCAAGACATATGGTATCAACATCGAAGTGCTTTTCCGTTCCAGATATAACCTTCCAGGTATTATCAACTTGACCAATAGTAACACCTGTTATATACTGGTCTCCTTCAGCCTTAATTATAGTATGGGATAAATAAAATGGGACACCGCACCTAGCTACTTTGGCTGCATGAACACCATAGCCCCCAATTTTAGGTGCTGCATCTACTATAGCAGCTACCTCACACCCTGCCTGCAGGAGTTGATAACTAACAACTAATCCAACATTACCGCTTCCCAGCATAAGAATTTTTTTACCAGGACGTACACCATGAAGATTCATCATAGTCTGAGCTGCACCTGCACCTATAACTCCCGGCAGAGTCCATCCCTCAAAGGTAACCATATTCTCAGAAGCACCGGTTGCAACTATAATTGCATCTCCTTTATAATGAATAACTTCATTATTTATCTTTACGGTGATTTCTTTATCCAAAAAAAGACCAATTACTATAGCATTTAATATAACTTCTACTCCTGCTTCCTCTGCTTCCTTTAATAGTTCCTCGCCTATTTTAAAGCCCCTTGTTTTTGCTCTGTGCTCTTTTGAGCCAAAAAACTTGTGTATTTGTTTAAGCAGTTGTCCTCCCGGCTTAGAATTTTCGTCAAATACAACAACTCTTAAGCCTCTTTTGGCAGCTTCTATTGCGGAAGAAAGTCCTGCGGGACCTGCACCGATAACTATTGCATCATATCTTTTCAATCAATTACATCCCCTTTCATTAAAATACCCTAAAGCTAATCTGGCTTCCTCGCTAGGACGCCATACTGAGTCTCAACCTTCATGCCTGCAGCAAGTGGAGTTACACAAGTCCTAACATTAGCCTTACCATCAACAATCATTACACAATCAGTACATCTGCCAATTGCACAAAAAACTCCCCTAGGCTCTGAATGCTTTGAAGTATATCTATGAATCATTACTCCATTTCCTCTTAATGCTACTGCTATTGGTTCCCCTTCATAACCTTCTATTGTTTTACCATCATATTCAAATTTAACCAGTTTGCCTTTATCAAATTGCTTTAAAATTGGATGCTGATCTATCCGTATCATATAATACACCCTCCTATTTATTTCTGATTTTCCACAAAATAATTATCAATTATTTAGCAGCCAAATCCAAAACGCTCACCAAAAACATAATCACTTCCTACCAAAGGTATCCCTGTCATTGCGCAAGCTTCCAATGTAAGGGAACGCAAATCTTCTCTCTCTAAGTTTTTTAGCTTAGTTTTCCCTGCTGCCTTTGCTAATAAAACTGCTTCATTAGTTATAGCCTTTATATAATTTGCAACTCTTTCAGCAGCTTCATCAATATTAAATTTGGCTCTAGATTCCGGATCCTGTGTACCAATACCAAAAGCACAAACTCCAGTATGACACCTAAGACATACCCTGCAGCCCATAGCCACCATTGCACTGGTTCCTATAGCCACAGCATCTGCTCCAATAGCTAAGGCTTTTGCTATGTCAGCTCCATCCTTTATACCGCCAGACACAATGAGACTAACTTCGTCTTTTACACCCATTTCCTCTAATGTTTTAACAGCTTGTACTAATGCTGGCATTGTAGGTATTCCAAGATGCTTTGTAGCCATAACCGGTGCAGCTCCTGTTCCCCCCTGCGCTCCATCAAGTATTATTCCGTCTGCTCCAACCTTCACTGCAATTTTAATATCATCCCTTACTCTTCCTGCTGCAATTTTAAAAAATATTGGAGTCTGCCAATTGGTAAGCTCTCTTAATTGCTCCATTTTAACTACCATATCATCAGCACCAAAGGAATCACCATGTCGTGGCTGGCTATGAAGATCAATTCCTATAGGAAGCTGTCTGAAATTTGCAATGTCCTCTGTAATTTTACTTCCCATTAAGTGACCTGAAATCCCTGGTTTTGCACCAATTCCAATAAGGAACTCTATCATATCAGCTACTTCCAAGTTTCTCTTATTAAAACCAATACGGCTTGGCAAAAGCTGTATTGACTGCCTATACGAGTTATCTCTTTCTTCAGGCAAAAGTCCTCCTTCTCCATTGCTTATTACAGTTCCAGTTAGTGCTGTTGCTTTAGCAAGAGCAATTTTAGCTTCTTTACTTAATGCCCCATAAGACATACCTGCTATCATAACAGGCGTTTCTATTACTAGTGGCTTTTTTGCAAATCGCTTTCCTAAAACTATTCTAGTTTCACATGGTTCACGATAAGTATCTATTGACATTCTTGAAAGCTGCGATGGCAACACCATTAAATCGTCAAAGGTAGGCATATATCTTGTGGCACCACAACCACGAATTCGGTGTTTGCCATACCTAGCTCTATAGTCTATTTCGGATAATGTTTCCTGATCCCACACACCGCGTTGTACATCCTTAGGTTCAATCTCCCTTTTTGTTTCAGTACTCATAAAACCTCATTCCTCCTATACATGTTTTTTTGCTAGTTCCGGTTTTAGTTCGGGTTTAAACAATACATAAGTATGCCTTCCTGTAGAGGATGGTCTTATAGCATTAAAGTCCTGTGGATTTGCCTTTATACCATATTTATTAAATAATTCTTTTAATTCTCTAATTTCTGATTCTTTAATTGAATCAACATGAACATTTCCTCCAAGTTTGCCTTCAACTTCGTTATCCTGAGTATAAATTACTCCTTTATACATGGATTCACCGACCTGTTTACCTACACTTCCTAAAAGAATCAATTTACCACCAAAAGTCATCTGTCCTGCCCACCTGCCTGAAGAACCGCATACAATTATAGTTCCACCTTTCATTCCATACCCTACACGGCTTCCAGTGCCACCATAGATCACCATAGTACCGCCATAAAAATAAACTCCCGCATTACAGCCTGTATTTTTAGTTACAATAAGTTCTCCATCCATCATATTGTCACCTGTATACCAGCCTGTATTACCTTCTACTACTATCTTTGAACCTTCCAGAAATCCTCCAGTGTAAAATCCTGTACTACCATTAACAATGATTTTCCCTTTTTGCTTTAGACCTATGGCTATATTATGCATAGAATGAGGATTTTCAATTGATACTTCTTCATTTTTCTGAAGTTTTTCTATGATTAATTTATTTAATTCCTCACTTTTAAAATTTAATGCGTCTATATATTCCATACTCTAACCTCCCCTGGATCCATCTCCTCTGCGCACACATCAGGGAAAATGGAAGTAAACTCAATTTGCTCAGATCCGAGCAGTACCATATCATTATTCTCAAAAAGTAGCAATGGCTTTATACCAAGCTTATCTTTTACAAATCCCATTTGCTTTGAAGTAACTGCTATAATACAAAATAATCCATCCAACTCTTCACTGGCATATTTTAAAGCTGCTTCTAAATCGCCGCCATTTTTCATCATCCCATAAGCGATAAGATGACTGGCTGCCTCTGAATCATTAAGTGTTTTAAACTGAGCGCCTTTATTTTCAAGTTTTCTCCTTAAATTGAAGTAATTCGTGAATTGTCCATTATGAACAATACTCAAATCAGGGTAAAATGGTGAAACAAATGGGTGAGCTGCATTAATATCTTCAGCACTTTCTGTAGCCATTCTTACATGTCCTATTCCATGAGTTCCTATGCCTTTATCAATTTTTTGATGATTAATAAGATTATCTATTAATCCCCCATCCTTATATGCCTTCATATTCTTTCCAAAGGAATGAACATATAATCCATCCACCAAATTTATTATTGAATGAAGTTTTGGAATATCTTTTTCATCTATTTTAAGTTCAAACTCCACAAAAATTACTTTTTTAGTCATATCAGAAGTTTCTTCCGATAATACAGTTACTCCATACTTTGAAATTAGATTTTTCAAAGTATGATATGCATCCTTTTTAGTCACAGCAACCCTTAACGTTATACCTGAGTTGATTCCATATACAGCTATTCCACTGGCATCTGGACCTCTATGCTGTATTAACGCAAGCATTTCTAAAAGTTTACTTGACATTTCCATACCATTTTTATTTACAATACCGGCTATGCCACACATATATATTACCTCCTGTTACATATAGATATCTTAAAGTAGAATCTTCAAATTATATTTAATATTTTTAGATGTGATAGGAGTAATTCATCCATTCCCAATCAGTAACGTAACTAGTAAACCCCTCCACCTCTAATTCTTTTAATGCAATAAAGTTATTAATCAAATCTTCCCCTGCATATTCCAAAAGCCATTCATCTTTTTCCAATTCCCTTAAGGATCTAAAAAGACTTCTTGGTACAATTTCTTGCTGATTTTCTAAATCATGATATAAATCTGTTTTTACAATTTTTGGTGGATCAAGTTTGTTAATTATTCCATCAAGTCCTGCAGCCAGAATTCCACCTAAAGCAAGATATGGATTTGAAGCCGCACTTCCAGCTCTGATTTCTGCTCTAGTAGCTTTACCACGTTCTTCTGGAATCCTAATATAAGTTGTTCTATTATCATATCCCCATCCAACATAATATGGAGCAAAAGAATCTGGACGGTATCTCTTATAACAATTTATTGTAGGTGCTAAGAAGGCTACAAGGGATCTTGCATGCTTTAATACACCTGCAACAAAATGCTTCATTAAATCTGACATTCCTTCTGGATCAGTTGGTTCATAAAATAAATTTTCACCTGTTTTCAAGCTGTTTAAAGATACATGATAGTGACATCCGCTTCCGCCATCCGCACCCTTTGGCTTTGCCATAAAGGTAGCCAAAAGATTGTTTTGTTCTGCTATATCCTTGCTGATTCCCTTAAATACGCTAGTTTCATCTGCATTACGAAGTGCTTGACCATGGCTCCAATTGTACTCATACTGTCCTGGATAATATTCATGATTCATATATAGAATTTTATAATCCATAGTTTTAAAATTTTTTGTAAGCTTGGTAAGGAAACCCAAAGGATCTATTCTCACATTACCTGTATAACAGTTACATGCTTTATTGGTGTAAGGTTCAACTTCACCATTTTCTTTCTTATTGAACAAGAAAAATTCTAGCTCGCTTGCGGTTATAGGATTATAACCAAGTTCCTGATACTTTGCAATTATACTTTTAAGAAACCACCTTGGAGATTGTCTCATTGGCTTTCCATGATAATAAATATCTCCTAACATAAGAGCTGTTTTTTCGAGATAAGGTAAAATTACAAAAGTTGATGGGTCAGCAATTATTTTCATATCATCATAATTATATTCAGCTAAACCTTTTACTTCGGCAACACTATTATCAAAACCCACAGCCATGATAACTGCTGCAAAAGCTAGTCCACTTTCAAAAGCTTCATCTACCATATCTGATGGAAGAAGCTTGGAACGATTTATACCGTGAAGATCAACATATTCAACTCTAAGCATTTCTATGCCATTAGCTTTGATTAACTCCTTTACATTTTCTTTAGTTAATTTTTTATAACCTGTTTTTAAATCTACATCATAAATCGCACTCATTTTCATCACTCCATTTTCTATTTTATAAACTTAAAGTAATTGTTATTTATTGTAGCTTTATAATTATTTATATTTGGAAGGTAAATGATTATCCTTTTTAATTAGAGGGAGCGCTCGCTCCCTTATTATATAAAGAGCACTCAATTGCTCTTTATTGGACATAAATTTCACTTTCTGAAAGCCTGTTTTAAAGACTCAACAATTAAATCAATTGCTTCATCTTCAGTAATCTTTCTGTTTTCTTTAATGAAAAATGATTTAAATCTTTCGCTGTGATATTCTGAAACCAAGGAATATGCGAAAAATGTTATATAATTGTCCACCATATAGGATGCAATGCTAGTATTTATATTGCTGTCAATCTCTCCACGTTGTTTGCTTTCTTCTATCATTTTGATTGTATACATGCTGGTAGCATTTTTGAATTTTTGGGCAATTACAGAAGCAAAACGATTCATGGAACTAGACCCTAAATCACAGTAAATACAAATATAATCTGGATAACATTCTGTAAATTTACTAAGTCCCTTTAAAAGTTTATAAATTCCATCATATAATGAGTCAACATTTACTATATACTTTTTATACAGAGAATTTTCAACCAGATTGATCATATAATCTACTACAGAAAAATATAGTGACTCCTTATTTTTAAAATATTTATAAAGAGCTCCATTTGAAATCTCTGCACTTTTACATATACTACTGATACTTGCAAAATGGTATCCTTCTTCTGCAAAAACACTAGCCGCTGAATCTAATATTTTTTGTTGTTTATCTATAGGTAACTGTTGAAAAGCCCTAAGCACGATATACCCTCCCTACTTTAATTGTTGTTTTATCTATTATATTTAAGGTAATTCTCACTTAATCTTGTTTTTTTACTAAGAACCATTCCAGTGAATTTTTCATTAATTGTTCAAACAAATTATACGTTTCTGGAATTTCATTCATTTGATTAATAAAATATTCTTTTCCTAATGCATACTTTCCACCAGACCAATGTTCATCCTCATATGTTTCAAGATATGCCTTAATATTTTCTTTAGTATATTCAGGATGAAATTGAAACCCCACAGCCGGAGAATTATTGCTTGTGAATATTTGGTTACTTGCTGCTTCTGTAAATCCTAAAGAAGTACAATTGTTTGGAATATTATAATGATCAGAATGCCACATAAAGGATATTAATCCATCCTCCAAGTTTTTAATTAATAAATTATTTTTTACTTCTTTTCTTAAAGTTACTTTGAACCAACCTACTTCCTTTTCCTCGGCCTTAAAAACTTTTCCACCTAAAGTCTCTGCAATAATTTGACTTCCAAGGCAAAAGCCTATTATAGGAATCTTATTTTTTAATGCATATTTTACATACTTAATTTCATTATAAAGCCAAGGATCCGCCTCCTTATTCCAAAGATGTTGTGATCCGCCATGAAGTATTATTAAATCAAAACCTTTTACTGAGGAAAAGTCATCAATTTCGCTTACTATAAATTTTTCTAATTCATAATCTATATTTTTTTGTATCCAAAAGTCTACATTTGTACATTGTGGATGGTCTTTATCATGTATAAATTCTGCTATTCTCAAAAACTACCTCCTAGAAAAAACTATTATTTTGCTTAGCATATATGTTATTAATACTAATATAATAAGTTTAAATTTTATTAATTAATGAATTTATGCTAATATAATATATCAATCCAATAACAAAGTCAATAATTTCTTACCATTTTATCAAAAATGGCACGTGATAAAAATTTAACTTTAAAATTAAGGAACATCTCTCAATTATAGCTCTTGAACTCAAAATATATACAGTATTTAATCTGGTATTTTTCTATATGTTTTCATATCTGACTTTCTTAATGCTGTAATAACGGTTAACTTTTATATATAGTGAGATAGAGAAAATGAATGAGTTAAAAATATTAGTTCAACATTGAATTTTACAGAATTAAAAAGTAATGGACACGAATATGCTGGTAACTGTATTTTCTAATTTAAAAATATTCCAAATTATAATAATTCCGATTTTTGATGGAAATAACGGAAAAATTTTTCATAATAAAAGCATCCTTAAATTTATAATGTTTTTGCCTAGAAACCAAAGAAAAGGATGCTTGAAGATGGACAAAGAGTATTCTAAATAATTAGCTTGCTTCTCTATTATCACTCATTTTCTGTTTTTTAGTATAAAAGCCTGCATTTTTATTTGCTTTTCCCTGTTTGTATACATTCATAATTGCATACCATGAACCTCCTAGGATCAACCATGCTAAGAAGAGAAAAGGAAATAAGCTGTATGGATAAGCTGGAAGGGGATAAACACTTCCAATAATAGGGATCGATAGTATGAGTGTGGAAAAAATTGCAATTATAACATCTTTTGGTTTTAATTCTTTTATCCTATGCAAAAACGGAGGAACACTTAGCAATATCATTGCGTAGCTAAATAAAAATCCTAATGTAGCAATTGTGCCCAACCAACCGAATATATCCATTTCTTTGCTACCTTTTGCAAGTAATATTGCTGGAATAATAAATATAATAATTAATATAACACCTATTGAAACATGAGGAGTGTTATTTTTTGCATGTGTCTCACCTAAAGAAGGATGTAATATATTATCCTTTGCCATAGACATTAATATTCTTGCAGCTGCAGTAATACAAGCAACTGCACATGACCAAAAACTTACCATAGAACCTATTGCTATAATAATTCCCATAAATCCTACCCCATTATGATCAGCTAAATAATTTAAAGGGGCTGTTGATTCACTTAATTTTGTTGGGCTTCCCACAAATCCCATTACTTCAATGTAAGAAAACACCACGAATAGAACGCCAACAAATATTGCACTTATAATAACAGCCTTAGGTATATTTTTTAATGGACTTTTAGCTTCAGCTCCAAGTGATGTAGCACTTTCAAAGCCAACAAAACTAAAGAATGCAAGTACTAAACCTAGTCTCAAACTATTGAACGAAACACCCTGAAGTTTAATTTGAGTCATATCAGGTCGAAAGCCATTTTTAGATAAAACAATTATTCCAAGAGTAAATATCAATGCAAGAGATATTCCCTCCAAAATCAGCATAAATTTAGCTGATAATGATACATCTTTATATACTAAATACCCTGCAATTAATAGTCCTACTAGTACAATTCCTATTGCTGGTAACTTTATCCCAAAGTAGCTTCCTACAACATTGACGTAATTAGAAAAACCTGCTAATGTTGCACAGCCAGTAAGCATATAAGCTATAACTAATGACCATCCTGATAAGAAACCTGCTCCACTGCCTAATCCATCTGCAACATATGTATATAATGAACCTGGTGACGAAGATCTTTTTGCAAACTGATTAATGTGATAACCTACAAGCAATACAGCAAAAGTGGCAAAAATATATGTTAACCATGTACCATTACCAGATGAAGCATACACCATAGGTATACCTAATGCTGGTCCAACGCTCGGAGCAATATTAGCAATTGACTGTCCTATAACTTCTGAAAAGTTAAGACATTGTTCTTTTAGTCCAGATTTTAAATTTGAATTTTCTGCAGTTACATTCATTTTTACATCTCCCCTCATATGCTTGCCTGTATTAACATACAAACATATTTGCTTAAATTTTTTTTTTAAAAAGAAATTGCGAATAGATTCTTATATCTTTTCATTTTAGAGTTTTAATTATTTTAGGCGAATCAATATTTTAGGCGAATCAATATTTTATTAATATAATACAACGAATATACTGTAATTTGATAAATGTGTCAATAGTTTTTTATCAAATTATCAATTATTGATCTTAAAATTATTGAATTGAAAATCGAATAATTAGACTACTAAAATTCTTCCCCTAACTTCTTACATTAATATCCATATTAAAAAATCACTAATTTTTAATATGGATATTCAAACGTATGTATAAAAATGGAGAATTCCCTGTTTTTACAACCTAAAAATATTAATGTATAACCTAAAAATTTTACCTTGTTATTATTAATTTTCTCTGTATAATATAGACTAAGAAACGCAAAGGAGTATGGACATTGGCAAAAATATGTACATGCTCCTTTCGGTATATTAATTTAAAGAATAGGGGTGAGTCATATGGGAAAGCTAGACGGTAAAGTTGCAATAATAACTGGAGCGTCAAAGGGTATCGGTGAAGGTATCGCGAAAGTGTATGCCAAATATGGTGCCAAATGTGTCCTCGCAGCAAGAGGTGCTAAGGTATTGGCGTTTACCAAAGAACTTAAAAGTCAAGGATATGAAGCAACTGGTGTTCAGGTTGATGTTTCAGATTATTCAAATGTTAAGAAACTCGTTGAGATTGCAGAAATCACATACGGTAAAGTTGATGTTCTTGTATGTAATGCAGGTGTGTGTATACTTGAGGATTTCATGAATGACGATGAATTCAAGAATAGGGATCTGCATTTTGATATTAATGTCAAAGGGGTATGGAATACTACTAAGGCAGTGCTTCCTGGCATGATCGAAAATGGTGGTGGGGCTATAGTAATTATGAGCTCAGTTACAGGTGATATGGTGGCTGATCCTGGTGAAGTAGCTTATGCCACATCAAAGGCAGCATTAGTTGGATTTACAAAGTCAATGGCAAGAGAAGTTGCAGATAAGAATATCAGAGT
Organism: Candidatus Clostridium eludens; assembly: GCF_045310515.1. Classification (NCBI taxonomy): domain Bacteria; kingdom Bacillati; phylum Bacillota; class Clostridia; order Eubacteriales; family Clostridiaceae; genus Clostridium; species Candidatus Clostridium eludens. The sequence continues at coordinate 29,450 of NZ_JBJHZX010000039.1, forward strand.
CAATGCAATATGTCCCGGATATGTATTAACTCCTCTGGTTCAAGGAATGGCCAAGCAGTCAGATCCTGAAAACCCATCAAGAGCTATTAAGGCAATTGCTGATTCAGTACCACTTAAGAGACTTGCAGATCCGACTGAGGTTGGTGAACTCGCAGCATTTCTTGGATGCTACGAATCAAGTTACATAACAGGAACACAAATTGTTATAGATGGAGGAAGCACACTTCCTGAAACAACATCCATGGGACAGTAGTTTTATTTTGCTAGTGAATGAGTAATAAATAAAGGGATAAATCAATAAAATAGCAAATTCAATTAATTATAAAGAATAGGTGATTATATGCAGGATGTAACCATATATGATAAGTCTGGAATTGTTGCAGGTCAGATAATGGAGATGAACCTGTGGGAAGAGCACTTGGATTTTAACGTGAATGAGGAAATTCTGAAAGATGATAGCAGCCTAATTAAGGATTTACAAAGGACAAGACCGGATGTATTTATCATGATAATGGATAATTCAGATATGTGTAAACCGAATGGGATAAAAAAAATATCGGATAACCTGTCGGGAATACATACAATACTGATAGGTTATGATTCGGAATATCAGACGGTTAGAGAATACTTTTTGAATGGTGTGTTTGATTATCTGGTTCATCCTATTGATTTAAAAATGCTAAAAAATTCGGTGTTAAGAGTTTATGCCCAATACGACCTGAGTTATGTGGTAAATAACCTGCAACTGAAAGTAGATGCACTAATTGATAACATTTTCCTTGGTGGTGGACATGAGGAGTACATTATAACTAATATCATTAATCAGATATACATGGACTGGAAAAGAGATCCGATAAACTGTCAGATTATTTCGGATAAAGCAAAGAAGCATATATATGAAATCCTCATAGAAAGAAAGCCATGGCTGGAGAAATTCCTTTATAAAAATGATTTTACCTATTATTTTGGATTTTCCTTGAAGACAGAAAATGAAATAATCAACAAATGGACACGATGTTTTAAAGAAGCAAGCGGCCATGGTTACAAAATATCAGATGATTGATGACAAGCTTGTATACAGAATTGGTAAATATGTTGTTGTGCATGTAGATGACAAGTTGTCCCTTGAAGAAGTAGCCAAAGGGGTTTACCTTAATCCAAGCTATATAAGCCATATTTTCAAAAAAGTAACAGGCATAAGTTTTACAGATTATATGGTTGAAGTAAAGATGGATCGGGCAAAAGTTTTATTACGTGACAGCAACATACGAATATACGATGTAGCCAATATTGTCGGTTATAATAATCCTGAATATTTTACAAAGAATTTTAAGAAGAAGACAGGATATGCACCAATAGAATACCAGCATATGTTGGAGAAAAAATATGCCGATACATAAAATAATATTATGATAGTGTCAATTTAGATTTATTTAGAACAAAAAATTAGAACCTAAAAATATTTGTAGATAGAAGTAAATACAATTCATTGATATTACTTTTAACTAAATTATAATGAATAATGGAGGACGTAAAGTTATGTCATTAAAAGAACTTTTTGAAAATACAACCAAGGAAGAAGTTTTCAGAAAATCAATCGAATATTGGAACAGTGGAAAAACACAGGAATGGCTGGATTTAAAGATTGATCTTTTAATTGGTAAGAGGGACGGTTATTATTTCTGGGATATGAATGGGAAAAAGTTAATGGATGTACATATTAATGGCGGGACATATAGCTTGGGACATAGAAATCGAGAAGTAATTGAAGCACTAGTTGAAGCAACAAAATATGTTGATATGGGCAATCATCATTTTCCATCACCGATTAAGGCAAAACTTGCCGAAACAGTTATTAAGGCATCACCTGAAGGTATGAAACATGTAATATATGGTTCAAGTGGCGGAGAAGTAATTGATCTGGCTTTGAAATCTGCAAGATCAGCAACAGGAAGAAAAAAAATTATTAGTATTGAGAACTGCTACCATGGTCATACAGGGCTTGCAGTTGCAGCAGGAGCAGACAGGTATTGCAAATTATTCCATGCTGAGAGACCTGAGTTCGTGAAAGTTCCATTTAACGATATTAATGCAATGGAAAAAGCTCTTAAGTCAGAAGATGCAGCATGTGTAATTATGGAGACAATTCCAGCTACATATGGTTTTCCACTTCCAAGAGAAGGTTATTTACCTGCAGTTAAGAAATTATGTGAGAAATATGGCTCACTCTACATTGCTGATGAAGTCCAGACAGGACTTATGAGGAGCGGGAAGATGTGGTGTATCGAAACATATGGCGTCAATCCTGATATAATTGTTACATCAAAGGGCTTCTCAGGCGGTATTTATCCAATCTCAGCAGTTATTCTTAATGAAACGGCTTCCTATTGGATAACCCAGGATGGTAGTGCTCATATGGCAACATTTGGTGGAAGTGAACTTGGATGTGTATGCTCACTTAAAGTATTTGAAATTCTCCAGAGAGATGAAACAAAAAGAAATATAGATTTTATTTCAATATATTTAAGATCAGGACTTAATGACATTATGAAAGACAACCAGGATATATTTATTGGAATTCGCCAAAACGGTACCATAATGGGACTTGAATTTGCTGGTAAGAAAGGTGCAATTCCAGTTATGCAGCATCTTTACAATAACGGAGTATGGGGTATTTATTCACAGCTTGATCCACATGTGCTTCAATTTAAACCAGGTCTTCTCTGTACAAAGGAGTATTGCGATGAATTACTTGAAAAGATGTCATATGGTATTAAAAGCGCTAAGGAAGATATTTTGAAACAGGTATAGATTGAATTGAGAAAATTTTAAATATGTTCAATAGTAAAAATGAGTATATTCGGTAACAAGTGTGTATCTGTTTTTATGTAAAGAAAAGGGAGGAAGCTAAGATGGCATTCGAAAATGTAGAATTGTTTGATAAGATTGCAACAGATGCGTTGGAGAAGTATGGCTGGCACCACAGGGATGAGGTTAGCCTCATTATTTTATCAGAAAATGCTACGTATATGGTTAAGAACAAGAAAACAGGAGAAAAAGATGGAGTACTCAGAATAAGTAGACCAGGATATCATACAATGGATGAATTGAATTCAGAAATGGCATGGCTGAATCAGATAAATGAGTATACACCATTGATAGTTGCTAATCCCATTAGAGGGAAAGATGGTGAGAATGTTCAGATAGTCAAAGATCTTGATGGTAAAAAGTACTTCTGTGTTATCAGTGAATATCTGCCGGGTGAATCACCTGATGAGAATAACGAGGAACAGATGGTAAAGCAGTTCAAATACCTTGGTGAGGCTACAGCATATCTTCACAGACAGACTAGAATATGGAATGGAGCATCAAAACTTATCCGCATAGAATGGACTTATGACACAATCATTGGTAATCATGCAGCATGGGGTAGCTGGCAAGACTTTCCTAACTTAACATCTGAAGCAGAAATGATGTTTACAGAGGTTTCTAAAATTATTGAAAAACGTCTTAACAGGTATGGGAAGAATAAAAATAATTATGGTCTTATTCATGCAGACCTTAGACTTGCAAACCTTCTTATTGAGGGTAATCAGATAAAAGTTATTGATTTTGATGATTGTGGCTTTGGGTGGCATCTTCAGGATTTTGCTTCTGCACTGAGTTTTATTGAAGAAAAGGCAATAGTTTCGAAACTAGTAAATGCATGGCTTCATGGATATAAGAAAGTACTTCCTTTTACAGATACAGATTTTCAGGAAATTGATACATTTATTATGATGCGAAGGCTTCAGCTTACAGCATGGTTGGCAAGTCATAAGGAGTCGGGTCCTGTAGCAGAACTCAGTGTTGGGTGGATGGAAGGTACTATGGAACTTGCAGAAAGATACTTAAAACTTTTCGCCTGATAGTGGGCAGGGTATGGGATGAAGACACCTAAAAATGATAAAGAATATTAGAAAAGTAAATATTATAGGTGGCGATGAGAATGAAAGAACTTGAAATAGTTATAAAAGCTGAAAAACTTGAAAATTTGAAGAGAGTTTTAGATTTAGGTGGTGCTGGAGGAGTAATAATTACTACAATATTTGGATACGGACGTCAGAAGGGTATCGGTCAGATATATACAAGAGATGAAACTCCAGGAATTAATCTATTGCCAAAGCTTAGTGTAAGAACAGTTGTTAAAGATGAACTTGTTGATGATATTGTTAAGAAAATTCTTGAAGAACTCAATACCAACAGTTTTGGTGATGGTAAAATATTTATAAAAGATGTTGAAAAAACTATTAAGATTAGAACCGGTGAAACTGATGATGATGCTTTGTAATTCAATATGTGAAAAGACTTCAGAGGCGGAAGAAAGTATAACACATAAGGGTTACTTCAAGTAGGATTTGAAATTGACAGATGAACCATTGTTGTCAACTTAGCAAAATGGAATAGATAGGACGAATTTATTTGAAAATTACTATAAGAGTATGTTTCTATAGTAATTTTTATTTTTAAGGAATAATTAACTAGTTCAGTAAATTAAATCGTTATACATCAAATTTTTTATGTTTGGTGTTATACGAGATTTAACCACGAATACAAAATATCAAAAAATCATTGACTTTATTAATGAATTCGTATATTATATTGATATAAATTTATTAATTAATAAAAATTAAACTTATTTATGTTCAATAAGGAGTAGTTATCCACTTTTCGTATAATATCAGGTGAGCGAATAATCTCTCTATGAGAAAGATTATTCGCTCACCTGATAAATAGGAATGATTAAAAAATAAACTAAAGAAAATGTAATAAAATAGAGTTAAATATTGTATATACAACTTAACTGAACCTCTAACCATATGAGTTAGAGATGAAGAGTGAGTATATTTTCTATTAAATTCATAAAAAATTTCTCTGGCTATATTACTTCTAACATCATTAAAGCTTAACATGCTCTTGTATAATATTTAATTAAAAGGAGAAAGGAAGATGAATATGTATAAATGCAATAAAGCTACTATTATAGGTGACTCGAAAATTGCCAAAGCAATAGGTGTGGTAAAAAGCGGGAATTTTATAGTTGGTAAGTATAGATATTGCTATACCTATACTTACAGGAATATAGGTGATGCGAATGTGGTCAATATAAGAGATGAACAACAGAAGAGTAGAAAAAGCCACCCGTGAAGTGAATGTAACAACAGTCACAGTTATGGGCACCCGTAGCTAGAGCGTAGGTGTAGGGTTCAGATAACCTTAAGTACGTTGTAAAGGTTGCGTTTATTTCGAATATCGTTAGTTCTTAAAGCCACTGTTTAATCCAAAGCTGTTTGAAAAATGCCAAGCTACCCAATATTCATAATAATTCAAAAAATATACCACCAATAATAAAATCTAGATAAAAAATTTACAGTATATGATTTGTTTCAATGCTTTATTAAGTCTTACCTATTTAATAAAGTATTATTATGCAAGAAGATCAAATATTAATACGAATTAAGGGATTTGTAATATTATATAGATGTATAGTGTTATTATAGTAACAATTTGAAGTTGCAATTTATAACAAAACAAATATAGTAACTTATTCAACATTAGCAGTTATTATTTTAGTAAATTAGTAGAAAAGCTAAACAGAATAAGATAAACTATTATGTATATTTCGACTTTCACTTGCTAATCAGAAAACTGAAGGCGAGCTTTTCTTTATAGAAATGCTCGTCTTTTGATTATATCTATAATTAATGAGAGAAGGTGTAAAAAATAAAGGTTCGTAACAGTGGAATGCCTGAACAAGAATACTGGGAAAGTTTATTTAACGTAGAACTTATTCTTGACGAAATGGAAATAAATCAAGATATAAACTCTCTTGTAGAATTTGGATGTGGCTATGGAACATTTGCATTACCGAGTGCTGAAAGGATTAGGGGTAATATTATTGCTATAGATATCGAAGATGAAATGCTTAATATAGCTTCATCAAAGGTTGCCTCTAAAAATAATATAACTTTCGTAAATCGTGATTTTATAGCTAATAGCACAAGGATACCTGATAATTCAGTTGATTATGTTATGTTGTTCAACATACTACATTATATCAAACCATTAGAACTTTTGGACGAGTCATACAGAATACTTAAGGTAGGAGGAAAGGCTAGTCTTATTCATTGGAATTATAATCCCAATACTCTAAGAGATCCAAGTATGGATATTCGCCCAAAGCCTATTGAACTGAATTATTTATAGAGAATTTTTATTTTAGAGAATGTGTAAAGAATACTCAACAAATTACTCACATTATCCACACCATTCTTTAGAAACTATCATATGGATAAGTTTCTATAAATTCCTATAGTTACTGAAACTGAAACTACTAAGTTTTTTAAGTATAAGTTATCTTAATACACTATAGTATTCCCTGACTAGGGCGTGAATAATGTAGGAATATTTTAATCATTATTTAAATTTGGGTTCTAATATATTTTTGATTTCTACTTGTTGGTTTATCTTGTTGGGTATACTTTTATATTGTTGATACTGTACTTTATTTTCACTAAAATTATTTTTTTTCAAACTATTATCGAGTCATGACCACCCCTAAAAGAGGTGGCTTGCTCAGCCCTATAAGGGCGTAATACTTCCAGCGCCTAAATGACGCT